>DATACF010000233.1:0-1636 GCA_036259235.1 Longimicrobium sp.
GAGCCGCGGCTGGCGCCCCCCGTCCCCCGGAGCGGCTCCAGGAGCCCGGTGGCCGCCGCCACCGAGGTGCGGTCGCGCCCCTCGCCCCCCACCACCGTGAGCCCCGCCCCGTCGGCCCCGGTCAGCTCCGCCGCGATCCGGGCGATCCGCTCCATCACCTCCTGCGGGTCGAGGGTGGCCGTCATCGCCTCGGCCGCCGCCAGGAGGGCGCGGCTCTCGTCGGCGCGCATCGCCGCCTCGGCCGCCGCCCACTCCGCCTCGCGCGAGCGCTCCAGGAGGGCGTGCTCCAGCGCCAGCCGCTCGGTGATGTCGTAGAAGGCCACCATCGCCCGGGCCACCGCCCCGGCGGCGTCGCGGAGGGGGACGCCGCTCACCAGGACGGTCCGCTCCGCGCCGTCGGGGAGGCCCAGGACGACCTCCACGTCGCGGGTCGGCTCGCCGCGGAGGGCGCGGGCGATGGGGAGCTCGTCGGGGGGGAAGGGCTCCCCGGTGGGTCGCATCAGGCGCCAGCGCCGGGTGTACTCGCGGACCTCGTCGGCCGAGAGCTCGTCGGCCGTCCGCCCCGCCATCGCCGCCCCGGCCGCGTTCAGGTACACCGTCCGCCCCGACGGCGCCCCGGCCACCAGCACCCCCACCGGGAGGGCGTCGAGGACGTCGAAGAGCGCCTTCCGCTCGGCCTCCACCTCCTGGCGGGCGCGGACCTGCTCGGTGATCTCGGCCACCAGGAGGAGGAGGTAGCGCGGCGGCGCGCCGGGATCGCCCAGCGGCTTCAGCGTCCACCGGAAGTACGTCGTCCCCCGCTCGAAGCCGGCGAAGGGGAACTCCGCGATCTCGAAGGGCGCGCCCGTGTCGCGCACCTCGCGGAAGATGTCCGCCGTCCCCGACTCCTCGAAGGTGGGGAGGAACTCCCACGGCGTGTGCCCCACGATGGCGTCCGGCTTCCGCCACTCCCCTTCCAGGAACCGGTGGTAGAAGTCGTTCGCCTCCCGGACGGTGAAGGTGGCCGCGTCCATGAGGACGATGCCCACCGGGGCGCCTTCCACCACCGCGTCGAGGCGGGCCTCGCGCTCGGCCAGCGAGCGGTGGGCGTCTCGCGAGGCGGATTCGGCGCGCTCGGCGTGCGCCTGCGCGGTGACGTTGCGGAGGCGGACGCGGAGTTCCCCCGAGGCGAGGGGCTCGGTGGAGACCTCCCAGACGCGTCCCCGGCCGCGGTCGCCGTCGACGCGGAAGGTGCGCGGCTCCGGGCTCGCCATCGCCTCGCGGAGGCCGTCGGCCTCGGGGGTGTGCTCCCACGCCGGGAGGGCGTCCCAGAGCGTCTCGACCTTCTCCTCGCGCCCCAGGAGGCGGAGGATCTCGAGCATCGAGGCGTTCATGTAGCGGATCCGCCAGTCCGGAGCGAGGACGCAGACGCCGTCGCGCGCCTCGCCGAAGCGGGCGTGGTCGTCGCTGCGGCAGGCCTCGGGGGTGGGCGTCACGGGGCGGTCGGCTTCGGGTGCACGGGGTTGCTTCGGCGGGTGGCGTGGCTTCGTCGCCCGTGCGGGTGCGTCGCCGGGTACGGACACGGGCGCTGGGAAGCGGTCACAAAGGTTGGGCAAGGAGGGGGCCAGCGGCAAGTCGCCGGGGGCGATTCTCTCGT
>DATACF010000234.1:0-2306 GCA_036259235.1 Longimicrobium sp.
GCGGTACTTGCCGGTGCCCACCATCAGGCGGGAGCGCATCTCGCGCCCGGCGATCACCAGGGGCTCGTCCCGGGTCCGGGTCTCGGGGACTGTGGTGGCCATCGTCAGGTCTCCTTGTCGATTCTTCGGGCCGGGCGGGCCGCTCCGGAGCCGGACGATACGGCTGTCCGTCTCCTGCGCGGGCTGCGGGAGCCCCACGGAACTGCTGTGGGTCTCCCTCCGCCGGGGGGAGCCTCGCCAAACTGCCGGCGAGTCTCCCCCCGAACAGACTCTGGGGGATACGGCGGAAACTGCGAACGGCAACGGCAGAAGCCCCTCCCTCGCTTGCGGGGGAGGGGTTTGGGGTGGGGGGCCGCCGCCTGCCCCGACCTCTACGATGCCCCTCTCCCGGCACGGGGGATCGAGGGGGCAAGTCTTGCGAGCCTAAGGCGAGCCGGGCGGGGGCCGGTGCGGGCCCAGCACCGTCTCCACCGCGTCGCGGGTGCGCTCCTCCAGCGTGCCGTCGCGCACCACCGCCCAGACCACCCGCGCGCCGTTCATCGCCACCTGGACGGCGGCGGCCAGCCGCGCGGCGTCCGCGCCCGGCGCCAGCTCCCCCGCGGCGACGGCCTCGTCGAGCAGCGAGCGCAGCGCGTCGCGCTCGGCCAGGAAGTACTCCAGGGCGGGCGCGTGGAACTCCGGGTCGGTGAGGTCCAGCTGGAGGAACGCGAGGTGGTTCGCCATCTCCTCCGGGGTGCGGACCCAGCGCGCCATCCCGGCGGCGAAGTCGAAGAGCGCCGCCAGCGGCGAGGCGGCCGCCCGGCGGATCCGGGCGGCCTGCCGCCGCACGTCCGCGACCCCGGTGCGGGAGAGCGCCAGCATCAGGCCCCGCCTGGAGCCGAAGCGCTGCACCAGGGCGCCGGCGGTGAGGCCCGCTTCGGCGCCCACGTCGGCCAGGGTCATGCGCGCGGGGCCCACCCGGCCGATCACGCGGGCCAGCGCGGCGAAGACGTCCTCGTCGGAGACGGAGCGGGGTCGGGGAGACATCGCTTGACGATAGCTGAACGGCGATTTAGAATCAAGTTACTGAACCGCCGTTCACAAACCACCTCGATCGGAAGGGACCGGTGATGCCACTACAGGACAGGGTCGCGGTCGTCGCCGGGGCCACGCGCGGGGCGGGCCGGGGGATCGCCCTCGCGCTGGGGGAAGCCGGGGCCACCGTGTACTGCACGGGGCGCAGCGTGCGCGGGCGGCCGGCCACGGGCGATCGGCCGGAGACCGTCGAGGAGACCGCGGAGATGGTGACGGCGCGCGGGGGCACCGGGATCGCCGTGCGGACGGACCACACCGTGGAGGAGGAGGTGCGCGCGCTCTTCCGGCGCGTGCGGGAGGAGCGGGGGCGCCTGGACGTGCTGGTGAACGACGTCTGGGGCGGCGACGACCTGACCGAGTGGGGGAAGCCCTTCTGGGAGGCGGACGCGGGAGGCGGGCTGCGGATGCAGGAGCGCGCCGTCTGGTCGCACCTGCTCACGGCGCGGCACGGGCTGCCGCTGATGGTAGAGGGCGGGAGCGGCCTCGTCGTCGAGGTCACCGACGGCGACACGCTGCGGTACCGCGGCAACCTCTTCTACGACCTGGCGAAGACCTCC
This sequence comes from Longimicrobium sp., assembly GCA_036259235.1. Taxonomy (GTDB): domain Bacteria; phylum Gemmatimonadota; class Gemmatimonadetes; order Longimicrobiales; family Longimicrobiaceae; genus Longimicrobium. The sequence goes on from DATACF010000234.1 coordinate 1,632, forward strand.
GCCATCCGCATCGCCTTCGCCCTGGCGCAGGAGCTACGCCCGCACGGCGTCACGGCGCTCGCCGTCACCCCCGGGTTCCTCCGCTCCGAGGCCATGCTCGACCGCTTTGGCGTGACGGAGGCCACCTGGCGGGACGCCGTCGCCCAGGACCCGTTCTTCGCGGAGTCGGAGACCCCGCTCTACGTCGGCCGCGCCGTCGCCGCGCTCGCCGCCGACCCGGAGGTGTGGCGGAAGTCCGGCGGCGTCCACGCCTCCTGGACCCTCGCCGACGAGTACGGCTTCGCCGACGCCGACGGGCGGCGCCCGCACTGGGGCCGCTTCATCGCCCCGCACCTGGACGCCGGCCGGGAGCGGCTCGACGGCCGCCTCCGCGGCGCGCTCGCCGCGCGCGGCATCGACCCCGACGCCGTGCTCCGGCTCGACCCCGAGGGCCCGACGCTGCGGTACCGCGTCCCGGGCGGCACGCCGGAGTGGGTCGCGCGCCCCCTCGCCGAGATGGACCTGCTCGGAGACGCCCCGGAGCGCGTCGCCGCGGAGGTGCTGGACCGCATGGTCCCCGCCGCCCGCGCTGCGGAGATCCGGGCCGTCTGACACGAGGTCCGTGCGGACCGAACCGCGAGCACGCCCCGGCAGGTGGCCCGCGTGAGGGATGCGAGCGCGAAGCGGCGAGACCCG
>DATACF010000235.1:0-13742 GCA_036259235.1 Longimicrobium sp.
CCGTTCATCGTATCCACCCTCGACCCCGACCGACGACCGCGATGGCCGACACGCCCCAGGCCCCGACGACCCCCGAAGCCGCCGAGCCCGCCTTCGTCTCCGACGCGACGATCTCGATGGAGCGGGCGAACGTGATCGCGCTCTTTGTCCTCCCCCTCCTCCCGCTGCTGATGGGCGCGCACTGGCTGGCGTGGGGCGGGCGGAGCGTGGTGGAAGGCTTCCGGTTCCTTTTCCCCTGGTGGTTCTTCCTCCTCTTCTTCGCCAGCATCGTGGTCCACGAGGCGCTGCACGCGGTCGGCTTCCTCGCCGTGGGCCGGGCGCGGCGCGCGGACGTGCACTTCGGCATCCATCGGGAGACGCTGTCGCCTTTCGCGGGGTGCAGGGCGCCGCTGAAGGCGGGGGCGTACCGGGTGGCCGTCCTCCTCCCCGCGCTCGTCCTCGGCGTCCTCCCGGCCGCCTGGGGGCTGGCGACGGGGACGGCGTGGCTCACCTTCTGGGGCGCCTTCATGCTGGTGAGCGCCGGGGGCGACTTCGCCGCGCTCTGGGCCATGCGCGCGGTGCCGAACACGGCGCGCGTCCTCGACCACCCCGAGCGCGTGGGGTGCCGGGTGGTCGCGTAGCCGGGCGGCGCCGGACTCCGGCGTCCGGGTCCGCGCCGGTGGAGACATCTTTTACGCCTACTTCCACGTACCCGCGCCGGTTCGATATCTTCCCCGGGCCCGGAGTGACCGCCGGACTCCGCTCGACTCCACCGATCCCGGCTCGAGGGCCGTCTCCCCATGCGTCTCCGCCTCGCCGCGCTTCTACTCTGCGCCACCGCCCTCGCGTGCGGCGACGACGCCCCCCTCGACACCCCGGGGCCCGTCGCGCCGCCCGCGCTCGCGACCCCGAACGGGGCCGTGGGCGTCACCGTCGGCGCGCCGGTGCGTTACGACGCGAGCCGGGGCGGGACGGCGTTCACCGGGAGCGGGCTCCGGTACCGCGTCACCTTCGAGGGGGCGGCGAACGGCCTCTCGGCGTCCGGCGGGAGCGTCGTCGGCGAGCCGCGGGCGCCGGGGGTGACCTGGGCCACGATCGTCGCCACGGACACGCTGGGGCGCACGGCGAGCGACCGCTTCGCCGTCGTGGCGTTCGCCCCCGGGCTCCCGGCGCCCACGCGCCCGGCGGCGCCCTTCCGCTACGCCGACGCCGCCGTTCCCCTCCCGGCGCATTTCCGCGCGCCCCTGGGCGGCGTGGCCGTCGTGGCCACCGACAACACCCCGCCGGACAACCCGGTCACCGACGCGGGGGCGGCGCTGGGCCGGGTGCTCTTCTACGACCTGCGCCTCTCGGCCAACGACGGGCTCTCGTGCGCGGGGTGCCACAGCCCCTTCATCGGCTTCGGCGACACGCCGCCGCGGAGCGTGGGCTTCGCGGGCGGGCTGACGGCGCGGCACTCGCCCGCCCTGGTGAACGCGCGCTTCTACCAGCGGGGGCGCTTCTTCCGCGACGAGCGCGCGGCGACGCTCGAGGAGCAGGTGCTCCGCCCCATCCAGGACCCCGGCGAGATGGGGATGCGGCTGGAGGACCTGGCGGCGAAGATCGCGGCGACGCCGTACTACCGGCCGCTCTTCCGGGCCGCCTACGGGTCGGAGTCGGTCACGCCCGACCGCGTGTCGCGCGCGCTCGCCCAGTACGTGCGCTCGCTGGTGTCGGCGGACTCGCGCTACGACCGCGCCTTCACGGCCGCGGGGACGCCGGACTTCGCCGCCGTCTTCACCGCGCGGGAGCTGGAGGGGGAGCGCCTCTTCCGCGAGGCGGGGTGCGCGGCGTGCCACGTCACGGCCGCGCAGGTCGGCGACGCGCCGCACAACATCGGGCTCGACGCGGTGAGCGCCGACACGGGCGCCGGGCGCGGCGCCTTCAAGGCCCCGTCGCTGCGCAACGTGGCCGTGCGCCCGCGCTTCATGCACGACGGGCGCTTCACCACGCTCCAGGAGGTCGTCGACTTCTACGACGCGGGGGTGCGGCCGAACCCGGACCTCGACCCGCGGCTGCGGAACCCCGACGGCTCGCCGAAGCGCCTGAGCCTCACCGCCGGGCAGAAGGCGGCGCTCGTCGCCTTCCTGAACACGCTCACCGACTCGGCGTTCCTGTCCGCCCCGCGCTTCGCCAACCCGTTCGTCCCTCCGGTCTCCGAGCCGGACCCGGGGAGCCCGACCGTGACGATGCGGGCGTCCGCCTTCCAGCCGGCCACGCTGACCGTGGCGCCCGGCACGGAGGTCACCTGGACGAACGCCGACAACCTGGGCCACAGCGCCAACTTCGCCTCTCCGGCGATCGGCTCCACCCCGATCTTCGCCTCCGGGAGCCGGGCGCTCACGATGCCCGCGGCGCCGGGGACGTACCCTTACGAGTGCACCGTCCACGGCGCGGCGATGAGCGGGACGATCGTCGTGCGGTGACGTGAGCGATGGAGCCTTTCGGGATGACGGCGGTGGTGTAGGCGCCGGGGAGCAAAACGGCCTTGCCTTCCTGTCGTCGCGGATCAGCCGAGGAAGCGCGCGCGGACTTCGGGGGAGGGGAGCATGCAGGCGTCGCGCTTGCCGAAGAGGCGGTAGCGGTTGCGCGCGACGAGGTCGTAGACGAGGTCCCGCAGAGGCCGGGGGACGACGCGGAAGGCGGCCAGGAGCGGCCACGCCCCCGAGAGCCGCCGCGCGATCCGGAGCGCGGCGTCGGAGCGGGTGTGGACGCGCCCGTCCTCCACCAGCACCACGGTGTCGAAGTCCGCGGTCGGCATCCCCGCCCCGCGCAGGAACGCCTCCCCCGCCTCCGACTGCAGCGCCGCGAAGCGAAGCCGCCCCCGCGGGTCGCGGTCGATGATGAAGTTGACGCTGGCGTTGCAGAAGTTGCACACGCCGTCGAACAGCACCACCGGCGGCCCCCCCGCCGCGCCGGGACTCGCTTCCGCCATCGCCACGCTCCGGGATTCGGGCTGGAGACGCGGAAGACGCGGAGAGCTTCTCCGCGTCCTCCGCGTCTCCGCGTGAGGGCTATCTATACCCCCGTCGAAGAGACGGGGATCACCCCGCGCTCGCCGCCGCCTCTTCCGTGGACGACTCCGGTGCCGGGCCGGACTCGCCGGACGCGGGGTCGTCGTTCGAAGCCGGCGCCTCGGGCGACGGTGCCTCCGCGGCCGGAGACGGCGCGGGCGCGGCCTCCAGCCCGGTCTCCATCAGCCCGGCGACGAGCTGGGTGAAGCGGGCGGGGTCGTGCGGCTCGGCGCCCTCGGCGAGGAGCGACCAGCCGAGGAGGAGCTCGGCGTAGTCGCCGACGACGGGGTCGTTGGGGTCGGCGTCGAAGCGGCGGCGGAGCCCCTGCACCAGCGCGTGCCCGGGGTTCAGCTCCAGGATGCGGCGCTGGCGGACGCCCTCGCCCCGCCCGGCCGACAGGATCCGCTCCAGCTGCGGCGAGTAGTCGTGCTCGGAGACGACGAGCACGGCGGGCGAGCGGGTGAGGCGGCCCGAGAGGCGCACCTCCTTCACCCACTTGTCGACGTGCTTCTGGATCGCGCCCAGGAAGGGCTCGAAGGCCTTCTTCGCCTCCTCGGCCCCCTCCTTCTTGGCGCCGTCCTCCAGCTCCACCGCGCCCTTCCCGGCCGAGCGCAGGCGCTTGCCGTCGAACTGCGTCACCGACTGCACCACCAGCTCGTCGACCGGGTCGGTGAGGTAGAGCACCTCCCACCCGCGGTCGCGGAAGGCCTCCAGCGCGGGCGAGTTCTCGATCTGCTCGCGGGAGGCGCCGGTGAGATACCAGATGTCGGCCTGCCCCTCGGGCATCCGCCCGACGTACTCCTTGAGCGTGGTGAGCGCCTCTGCGTCGCGCGAGGAGCCGAGGAGGAGGAGCTCCAGGAGGGCGTCGCGGTTCTCGTAGTCGCTGTCGACCCCTTCCTTGACCGCGCGCCCCAGCTCGCGCCAGAAGCCCTCGTACTTCGCCCGCTCGCCCTCCAGCATCCGCTTGAGGGTGTCGAGCACCTTCTTGGTCAGCGCGCGGCGGATCTGGCGGACGTGGCGGTCGCTCTGGAGCATCTCGCGCGAGACGTTGAGCGGGAGGTCGGGCGAGTCGACCGCGCCGCGCACCCACCGCAGCCACCGCGGCAGCAGCTCCTCCGAGTTCTCGCGGACCAGCATCCGCTTGACGTAGAGCCGCAGGTTGGGCTTGAAGCCGGGGTAGTAGAGGTCGACGGCGCCGCGCGAGGGGAGGAAGAGGACGGCCTGGTACTCCACCAGCCCCTCGGCGCGGGTGTGGATCGTCTCCAGCGGCTCCGACCAGTCGTGCGAGATCTGCCGGTAGAAGTCGGCGTACTCCTCCTTGCTCACCTCGGCCGGCGGGCGCGCCCAGATCGGCTTCATCGAGTTGAGCGGCCGCTCGGGCTGGGGCGTCTCGCCCTCGGGGACCTCCTCGGGCTTCTCGGCCGGGAGGAGGATGGGGTAGGTGATGAAGTCGGCGTGCTGCCGGACGATCCGCGAGAGGACCCAGCGGTCGGTGTAGTCCTCGATCCCGTTCTCGGTGTCGACGGGCTTGAGGTGGAGCGTGATGGTCGTCCCCGGGCGGTCGCGCTCGGCGTCGCCGACGGTGAAGGTGCCGTCGCCCGCGGAGCTCCAGCGCGTGGCCTCTTCCGCGCCCGCCTTGCGCGTGACGAGGTCGACGCGGTCGGCCACCATGAACGCCGAGTAGAAGCCGACGCCGAACTGGCCGATGAGCTGCCCGGCGCCCTCGGCGGCCTTCTCCTTGATGGCCTCCAGCGCCTCGCGCGTCCCGCTCCGCGCGATGGTGCCGATGTTCCGCACCACCTCCTCGCGCGTCATCCCGATCCCGTCGTCCTCGATGGTGAGGGTGCGGTTCTCCTTGTCCGGGACGAGCCGGATCTTGGGCTCGTGGCCCTCGGGGAGGAGGCCGGGGTCGGTGAGCGCCTCGAAGCGGAGGCGGTCGATGGCGTCGGACGCGTTGGAGACCAGCTCCCGGAGGAAGATCTCCTTGTCGGTGTACAGCGAATGGACCACCAGGTCGAGGAGCCGCTGCACCTCGGCCTGGAAGGCGAACTGCTGCGCCTGCTCGGGCACGCTACCCTCCTGTGCTGCGTTCGGATGTTGGGTGTGTCGATGGATGCTCCGCGAGCGCAGATCCCGGCGCTCGCGGAGAGCCAGAAAATTTAGCGAAGACGCGGCGGGGGCAACAAGTGGCGGGAGTAGGACTATGTAGCCGGTTTTGTGACCCGCATTCAGAAGGGGCCGTACGCTCCTAAGCTCTAGCTTGCAGAGCTTCAGCCGAGGGTACCTGGTTCAGGTGAGAAGATCAGAAGCTCTGCTCCGAAGAAGATGCGTGCAACGAGCGCTGCACGTGTTGAAGGGGGTAAATCTGAAATCAGCGCTCTCGCGAAGAGTGTTCCGTCCTCGCCCGCAACTTCGAGCATATTATAGGAGAGTTCTGACAGATAGTCGTCTGAGATTCGTCTCGGACGAGGTGCTCGTTCGAGCAACGACGTACCTTCACCGAACCTGGAACCCGAGATCACAGGATTGATCAAGCGAGGGGTTGAGCACAGGTATCCAACAGGTGAAGAAGGGTGGAAGACGATACTGTGGGGTTTATCATCCGGCAGCTTTCCAATATCAGAGGGCGAAACGAATACAGAATTCTTCACGATCTGCATTGTCGAGAATGCAATATTCAGTTCCGTTTCCGTGTGCAACGTAGGCGCAACATAGAATACCATGTTCCCTTTTGACTCGAGTGTACGCAGGAGTTCGTGTTGTTTCGAGTGACGGAGCGCCCGAAGGGAAAAACGATAGTACGGAAATGAGAAGAGAGGCCATTCGCGTGCACTTCTCCGTTTCATATAATCACTAAGCTTGAATTGTAGGAACAGCGGTGTGCCCCACAATTCCACTTCTACATCGTACCCTCCGCCAGTGCGTCCCTCCGCTACGAGCGACGGAAAGCTAGGTGCCGGCATTGTAAAGTGATTGAATCGCTTGACTAGTTCGTATGTCAAGCAGAATCCATAAGAAAACTCAGAAAAATGCGCTTTCATTAGCTGTTCGGGTGAGAGTCGTATTCAGTCGTGGTCAGCGCGCGCGGAGGATGGTCTTCACGGCATCCTCCAGCCCGAGGTCGAGCACCTCCTCGCGCTCGTCCCAAGCTGCCTGTGCATCGAGTTCCTCAGAGCGCACGACGCGGAGGGGGCGGAGGGGGGCGCCGTGGCAGCGGAGGTCGAGCCAGCGGCCGGTGGCGCGCGTGCGGACGATCTCGAAGTCGGTGTTGGGCCAGGCGTCGTCCTCGTCCGGCGGCTCGTAGTCCTGGCCCTTGAGGAAGAGGACGCGCCCGTCGCCCAGGTCGTAGATCCAGCCGGTCCCCTCATCCTCGATCGGCTCGATCTCCACCACGGCCACGGCGCGGACGCGCTTCACCACGGCGTGCCCGTCCGCGAGCGCGGCGGCGTGCTCCGCGCGGTTCCGCGCATCGTGCTCGCGCCACCACTCGCGGGTGGGGACGTGCGTCCGCTCCGCGGTGGAGAGACGGTAGACCCAGACGAGGGCCACCACGCCGAAGATCCCGGCGAGCGCCGGCTCCCGCCCGCCGCCGAACCCCACGAACGCGGCCGCCAGGGCGAGGACGGCGAACACCGCCGCGCCCACGGCCAGCGCCACCGCCGGCAGGATCGCGAAGCGGGACGGGCGCGGCGGCGGCCGATCGGCCGGGGACGGGCGCGCCGCCTCCTCCAGCCACCGCCGCTCCTCGTCGGTCAGCTCCCGCACGTATTCTTCGATCACCGGGTCTCCGCTCCTCTTCCTCCACCCGAGCCCACTTCGCCCGGCTGCCGCTCGACGAAGCGGTAGCTGGCGTGGGAGTCGTAGTCGATGCCGTGCTTGGCCTTCAGCTGCTGAATGTACTGCAGCTGCGACCGGGTGTGCGGGCTGGCCACGCCGTCCCCCAGCGGCTCGTTAGTGTGCAACAGGATCTCCTCCAGCAGGCTGCTCACGCTCATCCGCTTGTGGGCGGCGAGGTCGTGGAGGAGCGCGGCGAGGCGCTTCTCCAGGCGCACGGGGACGTCGACGCGCTCGATGGGGACGGGCTCGCCCAGGTTGTAGATGGGGTGGCCGAAGCCGAGGACGTAGCCGTTCAGGTCGCGCACCGCGTAGTCGCGGATCCCGTACTCCCGGTCGTCGATCGGCTCCACGACCTCGACGCCGCTGGCCTGGTGGAAGGCGTAGAGCTCGTCGGCGTCGTCCATCAGGAACATCACCGACACGCCGGCGGGGCTCGGCGTCCCCCGCTCCAGGAAGAGCTGCACGTCGCCCAGCGTCACGCCCGCCATCGTCGGCGGCTCGCCCCAGGTGAAGCCGAGCGTGAAGCCCAGCTTGCTCGTGTAGAAGTCGGCCGCCGCGAGGACGTCGCCGACGGGGAGGGCGGGGTGCACCCGCTCGCAGTCGACGCGGGGCGGCGTGGGAGCGGGCATGGCGATCTCCTCCCGGCTTCGGGGGAACACGGGCGCCTGGCGCGGATGCACGATAACGCGCCGGGCCACGCGGACAAGATCTTCTTGACCGCCGCCGATCCTCTGACTAGAGTCAGAGAATGCACCCCGAGCAGGTCTCCCGGGTCCGGCGGTTCAACCGCCTGGTGACGCAGCGGATCGGCGCGCTGCACGAGCGTTTCCTCGGGCGCGACCGGTCGCTGGGCGAGTCGCGCGTGCTGCACGAGATCGGGCCGGAGGGCGCGGACCTGCGCGACGTCCGGGCGCGGCTGGGGCTCGACTCGGGGTATCTCAGCCGCCTCGTCCGCTCGCTCACGGACAAAGGTCTCATCCGCGTCCAGCCGCTCGCCGAAGACCGGCGCGTGCGGCGGGCGGAGCTGACCGCCGCCGGCCTCGCGGAGTACCACGCGCAGGACCGGCTCTCGGACGAGGGCGCCGCCGCGCTCCTCGCCCCGCTCTCGGACGCGCAGCGCGCGCGCCTCCTCGCCGCGATGGCGGAGGTGGAGACGCTGCTGCGGGCCGCCGGGGTGCGGATCGAGCGCGTCCATCCGGCCGAGCCCGCCGCCCGGGGGTGCGTGGCGCGGTACTTCGAGGAGCTGGACGCCCGCTTCGAGCGCGGCTTCGACCCCGGCGCCAGCCTCCCCGCGGACGACGCGGAGCTGGTGCCTCCGCGGGGCGCGTTCCTCGTCGCCACCGTCGACGGCGAGGCGGTGGCGTGCGGCGCCGTGAAGGGGATCGGCGGCGGGGTGGGGTCGATCAAGCGGATGTGGGTGGCGGAATCGGCGCGGGGGCTCGGGGTGGGGCGGCGGATGCTGGACGCGCTGGAGGCGGAGGCGCGCGCCCTCGGCATCATGCGGCTGCGGCTGGAGACCAACCGCGCGCTCACCGAGGCCATCGCGCTCTACCGCGGCGCCGGCTACCGCGAGGTGGCGGCGTTCAACGACGACCCGTACGCCCACCACTGGTTCGAGAAGGAGCTCGGACCCGAAGTCTCCCCCCCAACCGCGTAACCCGAGGCAGAAAGACGCATGGACTTCGACCTCGCCGCCGGCACCGCCGTCCTGGAGCGCACCCCCGAGACGCTGCGCGCGCTGCTCTCCGGCCTCCCGCCCGCGTGGACGGGCGCCACCGAGGGCCCCGAGACGTGGAGCCCGTACGACGTCGTGGGCCACCTGGTCCACGGCGAGCGCGCCGACTGGATCCCGCGGGCGCGGATCATCCTGGCGCAGGGCCCCCAGCGCCGCTTCGAGCCCGTCGACCGCTTCGCCCAGTTCCGCGAGAGCCAGGGGAAGACCCTCGAAGACCTCCTCTGCGAGCTCGAGAAGCTCCGCGCCGAGAGCCTGGCGACGCTCGCCGGGTGGAACCTGACCGAGGCGGAGCTCGGCCTGGAGGGCGAGCACCCCGTCTTCGGCGCCGTCACCCTCCGCCAGCTCCTCTCCACCTGGGTGGCGCACGACCTTTCGCACATCGCGCAGATCGCCCGCGTGATGGCGAAGCAGTACCGCGACGCCGTCGGCCCCTGGCGCGCCTACCTTCCGGTGTTGGACCGCTGAGATCGGGCGTCGGAACAAGACCTGCTTTTACGGAGTTCGTTCGGCGAGGAGCGCCGGGAGGAGGACTTCGACCATGACGCGGTTGGGCGGCTCCTCGTCGGCGTTGTAGGCGCCGCCGGTGAAGACGGCGACGAGGTCGAGGGAGGGGACGAGGAAGATCTTCTGGCCGCCGTTCCCGCTGGCGGAGATCGTGTCGACGCGCCGGACGCCGGAGGGGGTGGGGACGCCCAGCCACCGGTGCCACCAGTAGTAGCCGTACCCGCTGCTCCCGATCCGCGCGTGCTCGGCGGTGGAGCGCCGCACCCAGCCCGCCGAGACCACCTGCCGGCCGTTCCACCGGCCTTCCTGCGCGAAGAGGAGGCCCAGCTTGAGCATGTCGCGCGGGCGCATCCGGAGCTGCGCGAAGGTCCCCGCGCCGCCGTTCGCGGAGAGCGTGAAGGTCCACCGCACGTCGCTGGCGCGGATGCCGAGCGGGTCGAAGAGCACGCGCTGCGCGTACGCCGGGAGCGCCTGGCCCGTGGCGCGCTCCACCATCCGCCCCGCCGTCAGCACCCCCGCCGAGCAGTAGCGCGCGGTCGTCCCCCGCTCCGCGATCACGGGGAGGTCGAGGAAGGTCTTCACCCAGTCGTCCGACTCGTAGACGCGCGACTCGTTCCCCGGCGAGCGCGGGTCCCAGTCGTCGCACGCCAGGCCGGTGCGGTGCGTCAGCAGATCGCCGAGGGTGAGCGCCGCCTTCCGCGGGTCCGGGTTCGCGAGGCTCGCGTAGCCGAGGCGCGGGAGCACCGGCTCGGCCTCGCCGGCCAGCGCGCCGGAGTCCACCGCGATCCCCACCAGCGCCGAGACGACGCTCTTGGTGGCCGAGCGCATCTGGTGCGGCCGGTCGCGGTCGTAGCCGTGGAAATACTCCTCCAGCACCAGCCGCCCGCGCCGGTACACGAGGACGCCGTGGAGGTCGCCGAACCGGCCGCTCTCGACGCCGCGGACCAGGGCGTTGGCCACCGCCGTGTCGAGTCCCGCCGATGCCAGGTCGCCCACCGCGATCCCGTCGCCCAGGCCGGCGGGGGGGCGGTAGACGTAGGGCCCGGCCTCGCGCGGGCGGGTGCGGACGATCGCGACGGTCGCGGCGTCCACCTCGGGCGAGAGGCGCGCGAAGAACGTCCCCCGCTCCACGAACCCCTCCACCGCCCCGGCCGCGTCGCGGCGGAAGGGGATGGTGTCGCCGGCGCCGTTGACCACCCGGTCCGGCCCCGCCGCGCGCAGGGGATACTTCGCCTCTTCGAGGACGGCGAAGAGCATCGTGTCGTTCGCCACCAGCGCGATGGTCCCGCCGTGGTAGCGGTACGTCCCGGCGTAGTCGTGGAGCGCGGACGATCCGGCGCGCTGGGCGGAGGCCGCGCCGGGTCCGGCGAGCGCGGAGAGGACGGCGAGGAAGGCGAAGGCGAGCGGGCGTGGGCGCATGGGCGGCTCCGGTTCCGAGGGGTGAGCGCTCCACGATGCGGACGGCGGGGCGGGCGCGCCAGGGCTTTCGCCGCGCGCGCCGTCAGCCGTAGCGGGCGTCGAGCGCGTCGACCCCCAGCGCGCCGCGGAAGCCGCGGCGCCCGTCCGCCGTCACCCGGAGCGCGCGGGGCCGCGACCGAAGCGATGCGCGGATACGTTGGAGCCGGAGAATCCGACCGATCCCCCCGAATCCCCGGACGCACGATGCGCGAGCACGAATACGCCGCGCGGCTCACCTGGACCGGCAACCTCGGCGAGCTCACCAGGCGGATGGCCGAGGCGGGGGTGAACATCGAGATCCGCTACAGCGACCACACGCCCCGCCTCGTCCTCGTCGTCGACGACCACGCGAAGGGGCGCGCGGTGGCCGAGGCGTGGAGGCGCGAGCGGGCGGCGGCCGCGCTCCCGTAGTCCCGCGTCACCCGCCCGCGCCGCCGCCCTCCGCCGCGCACGGGAGGCGGAGGACGAAGACGGCGCCCGGCCCCTCCGTCTCCTCGAGCCCCAGGTCGCCGCCGAGGAGGCGCGCGATCCGGCGGGCGATGGCGAGCCCCAGGCCGTGCCCCTGGACGGCCGCGCCCTCGTCGAGGCGGCTGAACTCGTCGAACACCGCCTCGCGCTGCTCGGGCGGGATCCCCGGGCCGGTGTCGGCGACGCGGACGACCGCCCACGACGCGCCGCCGTCGTCCGAAGCGCGGGCGCGGACGGTGATCCGCCCCGGCGCGGGCGTGTACTTGACCGCGTTGGAGAGGAGGTTCCCCAGCACCTGGGCCACGCGCGCGGGGTCGGTGCGGACCTCCAGCGGCTCGGGGGGCGGCTCGTAGACGAGGGTGTGCCCGGCGGCCTCGGCGGCGGCGCGGTGGTCGTCCACCGCCGCGCGCACCACCGCCTCCAGCCGCACGGGGGCGGGGTGCACCGCCAGCCCCCCGCTGTCGGCGCGGGCGACGTCGAGGAGGTCGGCGATGATGGCGAGGGCGCCGTCGACCGAGCGCTCGATCCCCGCCACCAGCGGCGCCTGCTCGGGGAGCATGGGGGCGCGCACCCCCATCGCCAGGAGCTGCGCGTACCCCTTCGCCGCCCCCAGCGGGTTCTTGACGTCGTGGGTGATCCCCCGGATCAGCTTCGCCCGCGCCTCGTTGGCGCGCGCCGTAGCGGCCACGGCGGCCTCGGCCTCCAGGCGCTTCCGCTCCGCCTCGGCCCGCCGCCGCTCGGCCTCCTCGGCGAGGCGGCGGACCCGGAGCTCGAACATCAGCACGACCCCCGCCGCCCCGAGCGCCAGCACCCCCAGGCCGGAGGTGAAGTGCAGCCCCAGCCCCTCGATCCCTTCGATCTCGTCGCGCTTGTCGGCGGTCGTCTCGAGGATGACGCGGTCCAGGCGGTCGAGCGCGTCGTCGAGCGCGTCGAAGATCGTGTCTCCCATTCCCAGCCGCAGGGGGTCGCGGGCTCCGTCGGCGCGTGCCCGCAGGACCTCCTCCTCGCCGATCCGCGCGTGCCACGCCCCGGCGAGCCTCCGCACCTCCGCGAGCTGCGCCTCGACCTCGGGACCGAGCACCTCGGCGTGCGCGGCGAGCCGGGCCAGGGCCTCGCGCTCCCCCGCCCGGGCCTCCGCGTAGTCGCCGGAGTGCTCCTCGGCGCCGGTGAGGTAGAGCCGGTTCACCGACCACAGCTCGGCCACCAGGTTGTAGCGGAGCTGGTTGACCTCCGTCCGCGCGGGCTCCGACGCCTCGATCTGCGCGCGGAGCGCGGTGACGCTCCACTGCACGAGCACCGGGACGACGACGAGCGTCACCAGCGTCAGCAGGACGAAGGCGAAGGCGGCGCGCCCCGCCCAGCGGCGGGGGCCGGGGCGCGGCGGCGGGTCGGGCGTCGGTTCGGTCGGGCTCACGCTCGGGGGCGCGGCAAGCCACGGACCATGCGGCGCGCGAGGGGGCGGGATCGGAGCGCCGCGGCTCAGGCGGCGCCGCCGGCCGCCCGCCGGACGGCCGGCAGCGGGATCTCGAAGCGGCAGCGGGGACGGTCGCCCTTTGCGCACCGCTCCGCGACCGGCACCCCGACGACCTCCGACAGGAGCGCCTCCGCGAGCTGGCAGACCTCCGGGTGCTCCGGGACGAGCGCCGCCAGCGGACAGCTGAAGCCGCGGATGACGACCGCGTCCGCCGTCTCCTCGATCTCCGCCACCCCGCCCAGCTCCCCCAGGAGGCCGTACGCGGCGTCGATCCGCATCCGGAGGTCGTCGCCGCCGGCGGGGCGGAGGGCGGCGGCCCGGCGCCCCACCTCGCGGAGGAGCTCCAGCGTCGCGTCCCGCCCGAGCCGGTCGGCCAGGGTGCCGAGGAGGACGCCCAGCACCGGCGCGTACGCCTTCGGGAGGAGCGCGTCGGCCGCGCCCGTCAGCGCGTACACGGTGGGCGGCTTCCCCACCCCGCGGCTCCCGGAGCGGCGCTGCTCCACCAGGCCGTCGCGCTCCAGCGCGGCCAGGTGCGAGCGGACGGCGTTGTCCGTCAGCCCCAGCTCGCCCGCCAGCTCCCCCACCGTCCGGTCGGAGCGGCGGAGGAGGGCGACGATCTGTCCGCGCGTGCTCGCCAGCAGGCGCCCGATCCACTGACTGGGCTGCATTCTCCTCCGGGGCGGTCCCTGTGCTCGTCCCGCGGAAGATAAGCGGCGGAGGGAGGTATGTCCAATATTCGCATAAAAGCATTGACATATTGGAGAATGACGAATATCCTGCCCTTTACCCGCGCCGCCCGGCGCGTGGCGGAGATCCGCAGGAGGGGGAGGACGATGGAAGAGCGCGAGAAGGCGCCGGCGGGACCGGACCTGACCCGGGGGGTGCCGCTGTCGGAGATCGAGGGCGACGACCTGTTCCTCGGGCACGTCGGCGGCGAGGAGGTCCTCCTCGCCCGCGCGGGGGGGCGCTGGCTCGCCGTCGGCGCGAGCTGCACCCACTACGGCGTCTCCCTGGCCGGGGGGCTGGTCGCCGACGGGACGATCCGCTGCCCGGCGCACCACGCCGCGTTCGACCTGGAGACCGGCGAGGCGGTCCGCGGCCCGGCGCTGCGGGCGCTTCCGTGCTGGGAGGTCGAGGTGCGGGAGGAGCGCGCCTTCGTCACCCGCCGGCGGGCCCCGGCGCCGTCCCCCCGGACCGCCGGCGGGTGACGAAGGCGCGCTCCTCCCGCACCTCG
>DATACF010000236.1:0-4417 GCA_036259235.1 Longimicrobium sp.
GGAAGCCATCGCTCATGGAGCGCTCGACGATCATGGCCATGACGGTACTCTCGGCCGCGTTATGGAGCTGATTCACACGTGCTACCGGATCGGTGATATCGACCGGAGCGTCGCCTTCTACGAGGCGCTCGGCTTCGAGGAGCGGCGGCGACTGCCGATTCGCGACGAGGCGATCAACGTCTTCATGGGCCTCCCGGGCGACGGCGACCGGCTCGAGCTGACCTACAACCACGGCGTCGACTCCTACGAGCTCGGCACGGGCTACAACCACATCGCGCTCACCGTGGACGACATCGAGGCGACGCTCGAACGGCTCGGCCAGCAGGGCATCCAGCCCGAGAAGCCGCCGTACCGGGTCCGCGAGGGCGGCTCGCTGATCGCGTTCGTCCGCGATCCGGACGGCTACCGGATCGAGCTGATCGAGCGGGCGGCCGCGTAACGCGCGGCCCGCGATGAACGCCCGGCGCGGAACGCGCGGCCCGGCCCGGCTCGCGGTCATCGACTGCGGGTCGAACTCGTTCCGCCTGGTCGTCTTCACCCACACGGACACGTGGTGGAAGCGCACGGACGAGGTCCACGAGCCCGTGCGCGTGGGCGAAGGCCTCGAGGGCTCGGGCGCGCTGCAGCCCGAGCCCATGGAGCGGGCGCTGGAGACCCTCGAGCTCTACGCGCACTTCTGCGCGGCGACGGGCATCGACGCGATCCGGGCCGTCGCCACCTCGGCGATCCGCGACGCGACGAACCAGGCGGAGTTCCTGGCCGCGGCGCTTGCCCGAGACGGAGGCGACGAAGCCGCCCTTCTTCACGCTCCCCTGCTTGATGGGGAACTCGCTCCCCGCCTTGAGGCCCAGGTACGGGAACTCGCCGAGGGTCTCGTCGAAGTAGTAGCAGATGTACGCCGGGGTGATCTCGTCGGTCGAGATGTTGTCGCGCAAGCGTCCGCGGAGCTCCGGGGTGAGCTCGACGTCCTCGCCCTCGAGCTGGCGCCGGACGAGCTCCGGGTCGTCGACCAGGAAGAGGACGCGGCCCTGGAGCCGGACCTCCGGCGGGAGCTTCTCGATCTTGCGCTTGAGGAGCGAGGCGATCATCGGCGTTGTGCCTGGGTGAAGTCGGGAGTGAAAAGACCGGCGCCCCGGGCCCCCTGGAGGGCCCCCGCGCCGGCGGCGTTTCGGCTTACGCGAGCGATGCAAAAATGGGGCGGAGCGGCGTCGCCTGCAACCCGCGCCCACGATCGCGGATACCCCGCCGCGCGCCGGGCGTTCGCGCACTCTCGCGCGTAAGCCTCCGGTGTCGCGGATGCGCGCCGCGGGGCTTCCCCGGCGCGCCGAACGTCCTTGATCGGCGCCGAAGTGCACGAGGGTCACGCCCCCGCCGGGGAGGGGGACGGAGTGAACGGGCGATCATCCAGGCGGGGGGCCCCTTGTCCCCGGCGCGGGGTCTCGCTAAGCTCCCCAGTGTAACCGATCCGAATTCTCACATTTGTTACACCGGCGCGCGCGCCGGCGTGGGGCGGGGGCCCTGTGACGCCCTCGTCCGAGACCCGCGTGCCGGTCGACGCCATCCGCCGCGCGGCGGGGCTGGCGGTCGAGGCCACGTCGCTGCGCGCGGTGGCGCGGCAGGTGGGGATGAGCCCGGTGGGGCTGCGGCACTTCCTCAACGGCCGTGCGCCGTACTCGGCCACCCTCCGCAAGCTCACGCAGTGGTTCGTCCTCCACGCCGCGGCGCGCCCCGAGTTCTCGGAGGCCGTGGCGCGCGCCTCCGTGCAGGTCCTCCTCGAAGCCGTCCCCGAGAGCGCCCGCGACGCCGCCGCCCGCGAGCTCCTCTCCCACCTCGCCGCCATGCACCGGCAGCGCCGCATCGCCCCGCCGCGCTGGCTGGAGGTCCTCCGCGGCGAGGGCGACTCCTCGTAAGATCGAGCTCCCCTATTTTAGGCTCTCACAGGGACACAGGGAACACAGGGGGGAACGGCGCGTACAGGCAGTTCCCTCTGTGCCCCCTGTGTCCCCTGTGAGAGCCTTCTTTCGCGGGATCACGCCCTCACGACGGAAGTCGAGGAAACGCATCGTGATCCCTCCCCCGGCCATCCGGACCCTGACCTGCGCCGCGCTCGCGCTGGTGTGCGCGGCGGGCGCGCGAACAAGCACGGGCCGTCCGGCGCCGCGCACGGTGCCGGGAGATACGGTGCTGGTGATGACGACGGGCGACCGGATCGAGGTGCGGCTGCGCTCGCGGGTGGGGACGGGGCTGGAGCTGTGCGCGGCGGTGGGGCAGGGGATCCGCTCGGGGAAGTCGCTCTTCGCGCAGACGGCGCCTGAGCGGGCGTCGATGCCGACGGTGGTCCGCTTCCCCGCCAGCGCCTCCGCGCCCGAGTGCACGCGCCTGCGCGAGCCCGAAAGCGACAGCGTGTGGGTCTCCTTCGCCAAGCAGGTGCGCGACCCCGTCGGCCGCGTGGCGCGGCTGAGGGTGGGCGAGGTGGCGCTCCCCGTCCACATCCTCCTCCACCGGCGCGCCACCTTCCGCTGGGTGTCCGAGGGCGCCGACTCCGCCGCCGTCGCGGAGCCCAACCGGCCGGTGCGCGGACTGGGGCGCCCCCGGAATCCCTGACGAATCGAAAAGTCTGGCGCGCGCTCCGGGGGCTTCGCATCTTCCTCCTCCGGCCCGGACGCGCGCTCCGGGCTCCGGTTCCGATCCCCCGCTTTCGCCTCTCCGCCGGAGCTCCCCTCCCATGGTCCAGAGCCGCGCCGCCACCGTCGAGGAGTACCTGGCCGAGCTCCCCGAAGACCGCCGCGCCGTGGTGTCGGCGGTGCGCGACGTCGTCGTCCGCAACCTCCCCGAGGGGTACCGGGAGTCGGTGGGGTACGGGATGATCACCTACGCCATCCCCCTGGAGCGCTACCCGGACACCTACAACAAGCAGCCCCTGGCCTACGCGGCGCTGGCGGCGCAGAAGAACTACTACGCGCTCTACCTGACGACCCCGTACCAGGACCCGGCGCAGGCCGAGTGGCTCAGGGACGAGTTCGAGAAGGCGGGGAAGAAGCTCGACATGGGGAAGAGCTGCCTCCGCTTCAAGAAGCTCGACGACCTCCCGCTCGACGCCGTCGGCCGCGTCATCGCCAGCACGCCCCCCGACGCCTTCATCGCGCAGTACGAGGCCGCCCGCGCGAAGTAGCCGCCGCCCGTCTCCCGACCGCCTCCTTCCGGCCGACCTCCTTGGAATTCCATCGCGCCCGGTCCTTCGTGACCGGCGAGGAGCTCTGGTTCTCGACCGTGCCGGGGAGCGAGGTGGAGATCGCGGCCGGCGGCGGCCCCGAGGCGCCCGACCCGGCGCGCGTGGCGCAGGCCGCGTGGGCCGTGGAGCGCCTGGACGCCCTCTTCGAGCGGGCGAAGTCGTACCTCGACCACTTCGTCGACCGCGAGAAGCTGGGCGGCGGCGAGTGGTGGCTGGAGTCGGTCGAGCTCGGGCGCTGCGACTG
Source organism: Longimicrobium sp. (assembly GCA_036259235.1). Classification (GTDB taxonomy): domain Bacteria; phylum Gemmatimonadota; class Gemmatimonadetes; order Longimicrobiales; family Longimicrobiaceae; genus Longimicrobium. The sequence goes on from DATACF010000236.1 coordinate 3,477, forward strand.
CGACCGCCGCGACGAGATCGACCTCGTCCTGAACCTCCCCCGGGACGAGGCCGCCTGGACCGTCCGCTTCCGGATCGCCCCCCTCGATGTGAACGGCTACTTTCCCCTGGAGTTCCGCCGCAGGTTCATCTAAAGCCCCCCGGTACCGATGCGCCCGCTCGCCCTCGCCGCCCTCCTCCTCGCGACGACCACCCCGTCCGCCCTCTCCGCGCAGCCCGGCCGCGTCGTCCCCGTCCCCCGCGCCGTGGCCGAGGACATCGCCGCCCGCGCCCGCGCGGAGGGCTACGACGACGAGCGGAGCGACGCCGCGCGGGTGCTGCGCTTCACCGAGGCGCGCGCGCACGACCTGAACGGCGACGGGCGGCCGGAGCTCTTCATCGTCGGGACCGGCCCGCTCTGCGGCGCCAACAACTGCTCCGTCTGGGTCTACGCGCGCGAGGCCGGCGGGCGCGTCCGCCGCCTCCTGCAGACCGGGGGCGTGCGGGTCGCCCCCGTGCGCACCGCGGCGGGCGGCTGGCGCGACCTGCGCGCGCTGGCGCACATGTCGGCGGACGAGACGTACCACACGGTCTACCGCTACGACGGCCGGGCGTACGAAGAGGTGGCGACGGAGATCCACGGCGACGGGGGGCTCCTGGCGCGCGTCGCCTCCCCGCTGGCCGCGCCGGGGCAGCCGCGGCGCGTCACCCTCGACGCGCTCCCGGTGGGGCCGGGGTCGCGGGTGCGGCTCTCGGCGTCGTACACCGGGTGCGCCCCCGGCCGCGCCACCCCCGGCCGCCTCTGCGGGAGCTGGAGCCTGGGGCTCGCCGGGCCCGCCGCGGCGCTCCCCGCGCCGGGGCCGGGGTGCTTCACGCTGGAGGTGAAGCCGCTGGAGGACGCCCGCCCGCACAGCAGCCGGCCGGCGTGCGCGGCGGCCCCCGTCTCGGCCCGGAGCGGCGGCC
>DATACF010000237.1:0-2396 GCA_036259235.1 Longimicrobium sp.
GCCGAGCGCGCGGCCGCCGCCCTCCGCGAGGCGCGTCCCGCGGCCGAGCCCGCGACCGCCGCGTCCGCGCGGCCCTGATCATGAGAACTCTCCCGCACCGAGGCGACCCTTTGCAGACGAGCGACCGCTACGAGGCCGTCCGGGCCGAGCTCCGCCGGCACCCCCGCACCTGGCTCCTGACCGGGGCGGCGGGGTTCATCGGCTCCAACCTCCTGCAGGCGCTCCTGGAGCTGAGCCAGACGGTGGTGGGGCTCGACAACTTCGCCACGGGGAAGCGCGCCAACCTCGAGGAGGCGCTGGCCGGGGCCGGCGGCGACGCGGCCGCGCGCTTCCGCCTCGTGGAGGCCGACGTCTGCGACGCGGAGGCCTGCCGCGACGCGTGCGCCGGGGCCGACGTGGTCCTCCACCAGGCCGCGCTGGGCTCGGTCCCCCGGTCGATCGAGAACCCGATGGCCACCCACCGCGCCAACGTGGACGGCTTCGTGACCGTCCTCCTGGCCGCGCGCGACGCGGGGGTGCGGCGCTTCGTGTACGCCTCGTCGAGCTCGGTCTACGGCGACCACCCGGGGCTCCCCAAGGTCGAGGACCGGATCGGGCGCCCCCTCTCGCCGTACGCGCTCTCGAAGCGGGCCGACGAGCTGTACGCCGAGGTCTTCGGGCGCACCTACGGGATCGAGGCGGTGGGGCTGCGCTACTTCAACGTCTTCGGGCGGCGCCAGGACCCCGAGGGGGCGTACGCGGCGGTGATCCCCCGGTGGATCCGCCAGCTCCTCTCCGGCGAGCCGTGCCAGATCCACGGCGACGGCGAGACCAGCCGCGACTTCTGCTACGTCGCCGACGTCCTCCAGGCCAACCTCCTGGCGGCCACGGCGGAGGGCGGCGCGGCGGCCGGCGAGGTCTTCAACGTGGCGTGCGGGGCGCGCACCACCCTGAACGAGCTCTTCGGCCTCCTCCGCGAGCGGGTGGCGCCGTTCGTCCCCGGCGCGGCCGGGGCGGAGCCGCTCCGCGGGCCCTTCCGGGCGGGCGACGTCCGCCACTCGCTGGCCGACATCTCCCGGGCGCGCGAGCGGCTGGGGTACGTCCCCCGGCACACGGTGGCCGGGGGGCTCGACGAGGCGATCGAGTGGTACGTGCGCCAGCTGGCGCCGCAGCCCGCGTGAGCTTCCCCCCCGCCCCCCCGGAGACGCCCGCCGAGGGGCTCACGCAGCGGTCGCTGCGGGGGGGGGCGTGGATCCTCTCCCGCTCCGCCTTCGCCCGGGTCCTGGGGGTGGGGGCGGTGGCCGTCCTGGCGCGCCACCTCTCGCCCGCGGACTTCGGGGTGGTGGCGCTGGCGCAGGTCCTCATCTTCTGGATCTCGGCGCTGGGGCAGGCGGGGGTGGGGTCGTTCGTCATCCTCGACCGCGACGAGGGGTGGGAGCGGCGCGCCGACGCCGCCTTCTGGATGAACGCGGCGCTGACGGCGGGGCAGGTGGCCGTGGCGGCGGCGCTGATCCCCCTGGCGCTGGCCTTCTACGGGAACTCGTCGCTGGGGCCGGTGCTGGCCGTCCTGGTGGGGGTCCTCGTCCTGCAGCAGACGGCGGTGGTCCCCGACGCGCTGGTGCGGCGCCGGCTGGAGTACCGCGCGCTGGCGCTCCGCGACTCGGCGCTGGACGTGGTCTCGTCGGCGTGCTCGGTGGGGCTGGCGGTGGCGGGGTACGGGGTGTGGAGCCTGGTGGCGCCGCAGGTGGCGGCGTCGGCGCTCCGGCTGGGGCTGACCCTCCGGGTGGCGCGGTGGCTCCCTTCGCGCCGGCTCGGCCTCGGCGAGTGGCCGCGGATCTTCCGCTTCTCGGGGCACGTCCTGGGGCAGAACGTCCTGGGGATGGCGCTCAACGACGGCGACACCCTCCTGGTGGGGAAGCTCTTCGGGGCGCAGGCGCTGGGGGTGTACAACCTGGCCTGGCAGCTGGCGAACCTGGTGGGGCGCAACGTGACCACGGCGGTGAGCGCCGTGGCGCTCCCCGCGATGTCGGCGGTGCAGCACAGCCGGGAGCGGCTCCAGGCGGGGTACCTGCGGATGCTCGCCCTCCTCTCGGTGGCGGTCTTCCCGGCGCTCTGCGGCCTCTTCGCGGTCGCGGGCGACGCGGTGGCGCTGGTGTACGGGCCGAGGTGGGCGGCGAGCGTCCCCCTCCTCCGCATCCTGGTCGCCTTCACCCTGGTGCGGGCGGTGACCTCGCCGACCGCCTCGGTGTACGCGCTCGTGGGGCGGCCGGAGCTGGGGACGCGGATCAACCTGGCCACCGTCCCGGTCTACCTCGCCGCGATCGTGGCGGGGAGCCGGTGGGGGCTGACCGGGGTGGCGGTGGGGGTGGCGGCGGTGCGGATCGTGGGGGGGCCGCGGCGTTCGTGGTGTCGCTGCG
>DATACF010000238.1:0-3821 GCA_036259235.1 Longimicrobium sp.
CTCCTCCTCTGCGCCCGCCCCGCGCCGGACGCGGCGGCCTTCCGCGCGCCGGCGCCGGCGGGGATCGACTGGGACCTCGTCCTACGGCTGGCGGAGAGGAACGCCCTCGTCCCCTTCCTCCACCGCCACCTCGACCTCCTCCGCGCGATCGGGATGCCGGACGGGGCGGCGGACCGGCTCCGCGCCCGCCACCGCGAGGGGGCCCTCCGGGCGCTCCGGCTGGCGGGCGAGCTCCGGCGGATCGTCGACCGGCTCGCCGAGGCGGGGATCGAGTCGCTCCCCTACAAGGGCCCCACGCTGGCCATGCAGGCGTACGGGAGCCTCTCCGCGCGCAGCTACGTGGACCTCGACCTCCTCGTCCGCCCCGCCGACGCCCCGCGCGCCCTCCGCGTCCTCGGGGAGACGGGGTACGCGTCCGTCCACCGGATGACGCCGCGGCAGGACGCCTTCTTCCGCCGCGTGGACGGCGACTACCCGCTGGTGCACGGCGAGACGGAGACGCTGGTGGAGCTGCACTGCCGCCCCTCGTCGCTCCGCTTCGGCGTGCGGCTGGAGACGGACGCGCTGATGCGCCGCGCTCGCCCCGTCGCGCTGGGGAGCGGCGACGTCCCCGCGCCGCACCCGGAAGACCTGCTGCTGGTCCTCGCCGTCCACGGCGCCAAGCACCGCTGGAAGCGGCTGGAGTGGGTCGCCGCCCTCGCCGGGGTGGCGCGCCGCGCGGAGCTCGACCTCGCCGCCGCCCTCGTCCGCGCGGCGGACCTGCACGCCCGGCGCGCCCTCCTCCTCGCCCTCGCGCTCGCGCACCGGCTGGTCGGACTCGAGCTCCCGGACGCCGTCGCGCGCGAGATCGAGGCCGACGGCGTGGTCGCGGAGCTGGCGAAGGAGGCGGAGGCGCGGATGTTCGATGCGCGGGAGGAGGACGACGGGGACACCGCCGCCAACCTCCGCTACAACCTCCGCGTGCAGGACGGCGCGGCGGCGCGGGCGGCGTACGCGTACCGCTGGCTGGCGCTCCCCAGCCCCGAGGACTGGGCGTGGCGCCGCCTCCCCGACGCGCTCTTCCCCCTCTACCGCGCCCTCCGCCCCGCGCGCCTCCTCCTCCGCTACGCCCCCCGCGGGGGCCGCCGATGACCGCCCCCGCACCCGTCGAGCCCTCCAGCGCCCACGACCTGGCCACCCTCCGCGCCTTCGCGGGCGAGGTGCGGCGGATGATGCCCGGCCGCCTGGCCGCGGCCGTCGCCCTCTCGCTCGCCGTCTCGGCCGCCGAGGGGGTGAGCGTGCTGATGCTGGTGCAGCTCCTCTCGCTGGTGGGGATCGCCGTCCCCGAGGCCACGGTGGGGCGGATCGGCACCGCCGCCCGCGCCGCCTTCGACGCCGTGGGGCTCGCGCCGACGCTGACCGCCGTCCTGGCGGCGTACGTGGCGCTGGTGACCGTGCAGGCGCTGGTGCAGCGGGCGCAGACGGTGGTGACCTGGCAGGTGGAGCTGCGGACCGGCCTCGCCTTCCGGCGGCGGCTCTACGCGGCGGTGGCCGGGGCACGGTGGCTCCACTTCACCCGCGTCCGCTCCACCGACCTCCTCCAGGCGCTCACCAGCGAGTGCGACCGGACGGGGTACGCCGCCTCGTACCTCCTGTCGATGACCGTCCAGGCGCTGGTGGGGCTCGTCTACCTCGCCTTCGCCCTCCGCGTCTCCGCCCCCGCGTCGGGGGTGGCGCTGGCGTGCGGCGGCGCGCTGATGCTGGCGCTCCGCCGCCAGGGACGCCGCGCCGGGAAGGCGGGCGAAGGCGTCACCGCGGCCACGGGCGAGCTCCTGGCCGCCGCGGGCGAGCACCTCCAGAGCATGAAGACGGTGAAGAGCTACGGCGCCGAGGCCCGCAACGCCGCCCTCTTCACCGCCCTGTCGGAAGAGGCCGCGGCGATGCACACCCGCGCCGCCCGCGCCTACGCCGACGCGCGCGTCCTCTTCGCCGCCGGCTCGGTCTTCCTCCTGGCGCTGGTGACGTGGGTGGCCGTCGAGGGGCTGGGGCTCTCCGGGACGGCGGCCGTCCTCCTCATCTTCCTCTTCGCCCGCCTGGTCCCCCGGCTCCAGACCCTCCTCCAGCTCTCGCAGATGCTCCGGCACGACCTCCCGGCGTACGCCAACGTCCGCCGCCGGATCGCCGCGCTGGAGGCCGAGCGCGAGGCGCTCTCCGACGCCGCCGGGGTGCACGCGCTCGTCCAGGGGATCCGCTTCGAGGACGTCGCCTTCGCCTACCCCGCCGCCGGGCGGGCGGCGCTCTCGGGCCTCGACCTGGAGATCGGGGCGCGGCGGACGACGGCGCTGGTGGGCCCCTCGGGGTCGGGGAAGACGACGGTGGCCGACCTGGTGATGGGGCTGGTGACGCCGGACGCCGGGCGGATCGTGGTGGACGGGCGGACGCTGGAGGAGGGGTGGCTGCGCGGGTGGCGCGAGGGGATCGGGTACGTGGCCCAGGACACGGTCCTCTTCCACGACACCGTCCGCGCCAACCTCCTGTGGGCGTCTCCGAAGGCGTCGGAGGACGAGGTGTGGGAGGCGCTCCGCGCGGCGGCGGCCGACGGCTTCGTGCGGGCGCTCCCGCGGGGGCTGGAGACGACGCTGGGCGACCGCGGCGTGCGCCTCTCGGGCGGCGAGCGCCAGCGGCTGGCGCTGGCGCGGGCGCTGCTGCGGCGCCCGGCGCTCCTGATCCTCGACGAGGCTACCAGCGCCCTCGACACCGAGAACGAGCGCCGCATCCGCGACGCCATCGCCGAGCTGCACGGGAAGACGACGATCCTCCTCATCACCCACCGCCTCAGCAGCGTCAAGGGCGCCGACGCCATCCACGTCCTCGAGGGCGGCCGGCTGGTGGAGTCCGGCGACTGGGCGTCGCTGGTCGAGAAGCCCGGCGGCCGCTTCCGCGCCCTCTGGGCCAGCCGCGAGGCGGAGGACGAGGGGGCGGAGGCGGCTTCGTGACCGCGCCGCGCTCGCGGCGGAGGTGCGGTCGCGGATCTCGCGGCTCGACGGCCTCTCCCTCTCGGTCGTCCTGGTCACCACCCTCCTCTGGCCCACGGTCCCCTTCGGCCGCTGGGAAGGCGCCGCCATGTCCTCCTTCGTGGGCCACGCGCTGGCGCCGCTGATCGCGTATCGGGCGACGGAGCCCGAGGGCGCGCCGCCCTCGCGGAGCTGGCCACTGGTCCTGGTCGCCCTGGGGCTCGCGCCCGACGTCGATTACCTGCTGGGCGGGCTCATCCTCCCCGGCGCGCGGCCGGTGCGGGTGACGCACTCGCTCCTCGGGAGCCTCGTCCTCCCCGCGGCCGTGGTCCTCGCGGGGATGCTCGCGCGGCGCTGGCGGAGACGGCGGCTCGCGCTCCGCGGCGGGCAGGCGGCGGCGGCGGGGCTCTCGCACGTGGCGCTCGACCTCCTGGTGGGGGTCACGCCGGCGGCGCTCCTCTGGCCGCTGTCGAACACGACCTTCCGCCTCCCGGGGGGCGTCCTCCCCAGCGCGGGGCGGCTCGACCCCGGCAACCCGTACCTCTACCGCAACCTCCTCCTGGAGATGGGCGTCCTCCTCCCCCTCCTCGGCATCGTCCACCTCCTGCGGTCGAACCGGAGCGGCGGGCGGAAGCGGGCGCTGGCGGCGGGCGCGCTGGCGGCCGTGTCGCTCGCCTCCCTCCTCCTCTCCGCGTCGCTGTCCCGGTGAGGGCGAACCGCCGTCGCGGACGACTCGCGGAGGACAGGCGATCGGCTTTCCCGACCCGGTGCCGGGGGTGGCGACGGCCCGAACGACGAAGCGCCCGGACACCGCTGGGGTGTCCGGGC
>DATACF010000239.1:0-7472 GCA_036259235.1 Longimicrobium sp.
AGCCCGACTGCCAGGCCTGCGTCCCCCGCGGCTCGCGGGCCGGCGTGCGCTTCCAGCGCGATGCGTGGATGCCGGGGGGCGACACCACGTCCGTGCTGACGGTGCGCTTCGACGACGGACGGGAGGTACGCACCACCCGCAGCACCGGCTGGGAGGGGGGGGCGCGCAACCTGTGGGGTCCGTACTTCGAGACCGCCGCCGCCGACTCGCTCCGCGCGACCGGCGTCCTCCAGTCGGCCGCGGGCGACACGCTGGCGGTGGGGCGCGTCGCCCTCCCGCTCCGGCCGGACTGGTGGTGGGGGGTGCGGTGGGACGTGGCCCGCGTGTCGACCATCCGCACGCTCCCGGGTATCGACCCGGAGCGCTACACGTGGTACTTTCCCCTCCGCACCGACGCCGGAGAGGCCGACCCGCGCGCGCTGTACGTGCGCGTGGGGGGACGCTCGATCTCCAACCCCACACCCCACTGAGCCCCTTCGGGATGCGCATCGCCTCCCTCCTCTCCAGCGCCACCGAGATCGTCCACGAGCTGGGCCTCGAGCGCGAGCTGGTGGCCATCTCGCACGAGTGCGACTGGCCCCCCGAGTCGCAGCACCTCCCGCGCCTCAGCCGGGTCCGCTTCGACCCCGCGGGGCTCTCCAGCGGCGAGATCGACGCGGCGGTGCGCCGGTGCATGGAGGAGCACGGGAGCGTCTACGAGGTCGACGCCGCCGCCCTCCGCGACGCCCGCCCCGACCTCCTCCTCACCCAGGCCGTCTGCGAGGTGTGCGCCGTCCCCACCGGCTCGGTGGTGGAGGCGGTGGCGGGGCTGGAGTGGAGCCCCCGCGTCCTTTCGCTCGACGCGCACACGCTGGAGGAGATCCTCGGCACCGTGGGCGAGGTGGCCGACGCCGCGGGGCACCCCGAGCGGGGCGAGGCGGCGGTCGCGGCGCTCCGGGCGCGGCTGGGGAAGGTGCGCGAGCGGGTGGCGGGGCGGCCGGCGCCGCGGGTGCTGGCGCTGGAGTGGCTCGACCCGCCCTTCGCGCCGGGGCACTGGATCCCGGAGATGGTGGAGATGGCGGGCGGGGTGAGCCTGGCGGGGACGGCCGGCGGCCTCTCGGTGCAGGTGCCCTGGAGCGAGCTGGAAGGGCTCGACCCCGACGCCCTCCTCCTCGTCCCCTGCGGCTACGGGCTCGAGCAGGCCCGCGCCGACGTCGAGCGCGCCCGCGAGCGCCTGTACGCCCTGGCCCCGCGCGCCCTCGCGTCCGGGAACGCCGCCATCGGCCACAGCGCCTTCTTCTCCCGCTCCGGCCCCCGCGTGGTGGGCGGCGTCGAGGCGCTCGCCGCCTGGCTCCACCCCGAGGCCGCCCGCGCCGGCCGCGCCACCCCCGGCATCCTGGAGCCCTGGCGCTGACCGCCGCGAGGCGGGTCGCTCACGCCGACCCGCTCCCGCACTCACGCACTTCCGCACTCACGCACTTGTTTCGAGAGGGCGCGGCCCTTGCAAGCCCGCGGGCCGCGAACGGAGGTCGATCTTTCGCCTTTCGACGGAGCCTGGACGACGATGATCCGCCTTTCGACGCGCGTGCACGGGATGCTCGACTACGCGGCCGGCGCGCTCCTGGTGGCGCTCCCCTTCGTGGGAGGGTTCGGCGGCGGGCCGCAGACGTGGGTGCCGGTGGGGCTCGGCGTGGCGCTCCTCCTCTACAGCGCGCTGACCGACTACGAGCTGGGGCTGGTGAAGCGCCTTCCCGTCCCCGCGCACCTCTGGCTCGACGCGGTGGGGGGCGTCCTCCTGGCCGTCTCGCCCTGGCTCTTCGGGTTCGACAGCGAGGTGTGGCTCCCGCACCTCCTGGTGGGGCTCTTCGAGGTCGTCTCGGCCATCTTCACCGACACCATCCCCGCCTATGAGCGACGCCGCGCCGGGTGACGTCCTGGCGGCCATCGACCTGGTCGACGCGGGGGTCCCCGAGCCCCGCGCGCGGATCCAGGCGTACGCCGAGACGAGCACCGGCATCCACGCCATCCCCCTGGAGGACGCGCTCGCCCGCTTCTCGCTCTGCCGCGAGGCCAAGGCGGCCGACGACTTCAGCGCGCCGCTGGTCTGGATCGACATCGCCTCCCCCGGCGAGCCCGAGGCCGAGCTGATGCGCGAGCGGCTCCGCTTCCACCCGCTGGCGGTGGAGGACTGCATCCGCGGGCGGCAGCGCCCCAAGCTCGACCGCTACCCGGGGTACTACTTCCTGGTGCTCTACACGGCGGCGGTCAACCGGGAGCGGAACCGGATGGCGCTGCACGAGGTGCACATCTTCCTGGGGCGGCGCTACATCGTCACCGTCCACGACCACAAGATCGGCGAGTTCGGCGAGGTGCTGGCGCGGTGGCGGGCGGCGCCGGAGTCGTTCCGCACCATCGGGCCCATCGCGCACGCCATCCTCGACACGGTGGTCGACAACTACTTCCCCGTCCTCGACCACTTCGCCGAGCGGGTGGAGGAGGTGGAGGCGGGGGTGTTCGAGAACGCGGACGCGTCGGGGCTGGAGCAGATCCTGGCGCTCCGGCGCGAGCTCACCCTCTTCCGCAAGGTGCTGGGCCCCGAGAGAGACCTGATGGGGACCATGCTCCGCCGCGACCTCCCCTTCCTGAGCCCCGAGCTCTCCCTCTACTTCCAGGACGTCCACGACCACGCGCTGCGCGTCGTCGAAGAGCTCGACACCCTCCGCGACCTCCTCTCGGTGGCGCTGGAGGGGCAGCTCTCGGTGGCGTCCAACCAGCTGAACGTCACCATGCGGGTGATGGCCGCCTGGTCGATCATCCTGATGGCGATGGCGTGGATCGCGGGGATCTACGGGATGAACTTCCGTGTGATGCCCGAGACGCAGTGGACGTACGGCTACGCCTGGGCCGTGGGCGTGATGCTCGCCGTCGGCGCCTGTCTCTTCGCCTACTTCCGCCGCCAGAAGTGGATCTGAGCCGGGTCCGTCCTGGGCTGAGCGGCAACGGCAACCGCAACGACGAACGGCAACGACAGATGCGGGCATGTCCCTCCGCTGCGCTCCGGGCCGGGCTGCGGGCCGCGTAGGCAACGATACTACCGTTGCCAACGCGGCGGAGCCCCTGGCGGACTCCGCGCATGCGGCCGCATCGCTTCGGAGCGTGCAGCCCTTCGCATTCGTCTCCGCCAGGGTGTCCGCCCTCCGGGCCCGCATCCCTCATGCAACGGCGCGGGCGGGCGTTCCAACCCCTTGCCTCCGCCCGGCGTCTGACCGGTGACCCCGGACAGACCACGCCCGATCCGCCGCGAGGGACCGTTCGCGCGCGTGCGTTGTACCAGCACGCCGTATACGGTATACTGCCCCGGAACACATTCGGAGAACTCCCCGTAACTCCCGATCCGATGAGACTTTCCGCAACCCCGCGCGCGGCCGTGCTGGCCGCGCTCGCCGCCCTGGGCGCGCAGGCGCCCGCCCTCGCGCAGCAGCCCGCGGCGCAGAGCCGCCCGGCCTTCGACCTGTCGGTCCGGAACATCATGCGCGGCGAGGAGCTGGTGGGCCGCTCGCCGAACGAGGTGCGCTGGTCCGAGGACTCGCGCTGGGTCTACTTCCGCTGGCGCGACCCCGCCGCCACCGACACCGCGACCTCCGTCTACCGCGTGGCCGCCGCCGGCGGCGCCCCCGAGCGGCTGGCCGACTCGGTGGCCGACCGCGTGGCCCCGGCCTTCGGCGGCTCGTGGAACCGCGCCCGCACCCGCCGCGCGGTGGAGCGGCTGGGCGACATCTACGTCGTCGAGACCGACGGCCGCGAGCGGCGGATCACCCAGACGCCGGCGCCCGAGCGGTGGCCGCACCTCTCGCCCGACGGGCGGACGGTCTACTTCACGGCGCAGAACAACGTCTACGCGGTCGACGTCGACGCCCCCGCGACGCTCCGCCAGCTCACCGACCTCCGGCTGGACAACGCGCCGAAGCCCGATTCGGCGCAGGGGCAGCGGGGCGCGCTGGAGCGGCAGCAGCGCGAGCTCCTCGACGTCGTCCGCGACCGCCGCGCCCAGCGCGAGCGGCGCGAGGCGGTCGACTCGCTCCGCCGCCAGGTCCGCCCGGTGTACCTGGGGAAGAACGTGTCGCTGGGCGACGCGTGGGTCTCGCCCTCGGGGCGTTTCCTGATCCTCGGCGTCAACGACCGGGTGGAGGGCGAGAAGCAGACGCTCGTCCCCAACTTCGTCACCGAGAGCGGCTACACCGAGCCGCTGAACGTCCGCGGCAAGGTGGGCGACGTGCAGGCCGGCCAGCGCGCCGCGGTGGTGGAGCTGGCGACGGGGAAGCTCACCTGGCTCGAGGCGGGCCCCAGGGACCGCAAGGTCACCGTCGACGTGATGGGGTGGGCGCCGAACAGCGACCGCGCCCTCCTGGTGGGGATCCCCTTCGACTTCAAGGACCGCTGGATCTGGGTCGCGGCGGCGGACGGGAAGCTCACCGAGGTCGACCACCTCCACGACGACGCGTGGGTGGGGGGCCCGGGGCTCTACTCGGTGGCCTGGCTCCCGGACGAGCGGGTCGCCTTCGTCTCGGAGCGCACCGGCTACGCACACCTCTACACGGTGGCCGCCACCGGCGGGCGGGCGACGGCGGTCACCAGCGGGAGCTGGGAGGTCGACGGAATCGAGCTGTCGAACGACGGGCGCACGGCGTTCGTCACTACCAGCGAGACGCACCCGGGCGAGCGCAACGTCTACGCGGTGCCGATCTCCGGCGGCGCGCGGACGCGGCTGACCGCCCTGGACGGGTGGACGACCGGCGACGTCTCGCCCGACGACCGGTGGATCGCCCTCCTCCACTCGACGGCCGACACGCCGCCGGAGCTGTACCTGATGCCCAACCAGCCGGGGGCCCAGCCGCGGCGGGTGACCTTCTCGACCACCGAGGAGTTCCGCCGCGGGCCGTGGATCCGCCCGGAGGTGGTGACGATCCCCGCGCGCGACGGGGCGCGGGTGCACGCCCGGATCTACCGCCCGCGCGACTTCGGCGCGCAGCCGAACGGGGCGGGGGTCCTCTTCGTCCACGGGGCGGGGTACCTCCAGAACGCGCACCGCGGGTGGAGCTCGTACTTCCGCGAGTACATGTTCAACCACCTCCTCGCCTCGAAGGGGTACACCGTCCTCGACATCGACTTCCGCGGCTCGGCGGGGTACGGGGCGGCGTGGCGGACGGGGATCCACAAGCACATGGGGGGGAAGGACCTCACCGACCACGTGGACGCCGCGCGGTGGATGGTGGCCCACGAGGGGGTCGACCCCAGGCGGGTGGGGCTCTACGGCGGGAGCTACGGCGGCTTCATCACGCTGATGGGGCTCTTCACCGAGCCCGACGTCTTCCGCTCGGGGGCGGCGCTGCGGTCGGTGACCGACTGGAGCCACTACAACCACTGGTACACCAGCCGCATCCTGGGCCAGCCGCAGGAAGACTCGGCCGCCTACCGCCGCTCGTCGCCGATCTACTTCGCCGAGGGGCTGCGCGGCGACCTCCTGATCGCCCACGGGATGGTGGACGTCAACGTGCACTTCCAGGACGTGGTGCGGCTGTCGCAGCGGCTGATCGAGCTGGGGAAGACGAACTGGGAGCTGGCCGTCTACCCGGTGGAGGACCACGCCTTCACCCGCGCCGACTCGTGGACCGACGAGTACCGCCGCATCCTTGAGCTCTTCGAGCGCACCCTGCGCCTCGGCTCGCCCCCCGCGGGGACGGCCGTCGCGCGGTGAGGAGGCGCGGGGAGGCGTCGTTCGGGGCCGCGCCGGAAGTGGTTGCTCCGCAACGGCTTCCGGCCGGAACCGGCGAGTTTGGCACGCTTTCTGAATAGTCCCCCAGCCGAGGGTTCATGGGAAACCTTCATGGGGGAGAGGGGGAACGGGCGCGGGCGGCCGAGAGGCCGTCCGCGCTCGTTTTTCGGGGCGGGATAAGATGTTGCCCGGAAAAGGTTTAGATACTAAGATGGCACGCCCGTTGCTACTACCCCTCCACGAGACCCGAGCACAAGCAGGAGCCCGAGGTCGGGGCATCCAGACCGAGCATGGGGACACCGAGGAGGAGGACGATATGAACCGGATCGCGAAGGAGCTGGCCGAGACACTCCCGCAGCCGAAGGGCCCCTTCACCGACGCCGAGGCGCTCGAGCTGCTGATGGCCTATCGCAAGGACCCCTCGAACGTGCCGTGCCCGCTCTGCGGCCCCGACACCATCGAGGTCCTGGCCTTCATCGAGCCCGAGATCGACCCCAACGGCTTCGCCTCGGTCACCAACCCCGAGGGCGAGTACGCGGCGGCGCTCTACTGCCACAAGTGCTTCCGCGCCGTCGGCATCCTGGCGGGCGCCATCCGCGACCCCCACGAGCACTGACGGGGGCCGCACGGCGCCCGTCCCACCGGACGAAGGACGGGGCGCCGCGGGTTTGACACACACGGGTCTTCCTCCTCGATGCAGAGGTACCGGCGGCGGCACCGCGAAAGCGGATGTCGCCGCCGGCTTTTGCTTCGCCTCTGCTCGTCCACTATGTACACTTAGGCTCCGAATGATTAGATTCCTGCAGGGTTGATCGGAAAACCCCAACAGACGCTTTCGTGCGCCGCAATTACGCCATCATCCTCGCCGGGCCCAACGGGGCTGGGAAAAGCAGCTTCGCGCTCGACTTACTCAGGCACGAGCTCGACATCCATGCCTTCGTGAACGCTGACCTGATCGCGCAGGCACTCTCTCCCGACGATCCGGATGCGGTCGCCATCGAGGCGGGGAGGCGGATGACGCACCTGATCACGCGGCTGATTGACGGGCGCTCGGATTTCGCCTTCGAGACCACGCTTTCCGGTTACGCGCTCACCAAAACGGTCAGGCGGCTCATCGGCCTGGGATATGAAGTGGATCTGGTGTATCTTTGGCTTCCAGCTGCCGATCTCGCGATACAGCGGGTCCGGAGCCGCGTGAGTCTCGGTGGTCACAGCGTCCCCGAGGATGTGATTATCCGCCGGTATGAGCGGAGCTTGTTGAACTTCGACCGGGTATATCGGAAGCTGGTGACCTCCTGGCGTGTGTATCACGCGGCAGCCGCGGCCGCCGGAAAGAAGCAGGTTCCGCTTATCGCGTGGGGGCGGAAGGACCAGGTCTTGGAAGTCGTGGACCCGGTCGCGTGGGAGCAGATGATGAGCTGGTATCGAGAGAGGGAGGGAAGATGAGCCTGCGTAGCTCGAAGGACATCGGCGCGCTGTTCCGTGAGGGGACGCCCATCGACGAGGCGTACCGGAGGGCGTTCGAGAATACCGTGCGCCGGCACCGGGAGGCCGGTGTCCCCCTGATCCTCTGGGAGAACGGACAGATCGTCCACGTCCCCGCGGACCAGATCCCGCTTCCGGAAGACGAGCATCCGAACGAGAACGGGAACGGCCGGAGAGACTGAACCCGGTCGGGCGGAACGGAGAAACGAGCGGCGGGGCCCCCCCGGGCCCCCCC
>DATACF010000240.1:0-2447 GCA_036259235.1 Longimicrobium sp.
CCCCGGGGGGCGAACGCGCGGACGGCGCCCTCGGGCGAGGGCTCGCACGCGGCGAGCGCGAACGCCAGCGCGCAGGCGAGCGATACCCGGAGGGCGTGGACGGGATGGACGGACGTCATCTGCTGCGGGCGGGGCGCGGGCGGGCGGGGGCGCGAGTCACGCCGTAAAGATGGCTAAATCTTCACGCCGCCGCCAGATCCGACGTGCAGTGCGCGCACCGCGTGGCCCCGATGGGGATCTTGAAGCGGCAGTACGGGCACTCCTGGTCGGTCGGCGCGGCCGGCACCGACTCTTCGCGGCGGCGGAGGCGGTTGTACCACCGCACCATGAGGAAGATGGCGAACGCCACCAGGAGGAACTGGACGACGTTGTTCAGGAAGACGCCGTAGTTGATCGTGGCCGCCCCCGCCTCCTTCGCCTCGGCCAGCGACGCGTACGTGCCGCCGGAGAGGTTCACGTACAGGTTGGCGAAGTCCACGCGCCCCAGGGCGAGCCCCACCGGCGGCATCAGGACGTCCTCCACCAGCGAGGTGACGATCTTCCCGAAGGCGGCCCCGATCACCACCCCCACCGCCAGGTCGAAGACGTTCCCCCGCGCCACGAACTCCCGGAACTCCCTCCACATCGCGCTTTCCTCCGTCGTTGGCTGCTGCGTCGAGGTTGGTCGAGCTTCAACTGCAACTTCAACTGCTTACGGCAACGGCGGGTCTGGGCGTGTCCCTCCGCTGCGCTCCGGGCCGGGCTGCGGGCGCAGTAGCAAACGATACTACTGTTTGCAACTGCGCGGAGCCCCTGGCGGACTCCACGCACTCCGCCGCATCTCCACCGACCGCGATCCCCTGCGCATTCCCCTCCGCCAGGGTCTCCGCCCTCCGGGCCCGCATCCCTCACGCAACTTCGCTTGAATCGCGAACTTCGATCCGGATCGGCAAGCTTGCGTCGCATGCCTCGGCCTCCGCGGCCCCCCTCCCCCGGCCCCTCTCCCGGCACAGGAGAGGGTGGCGAGCCTAAAGCGAGCCCGGTGAGGGCCCGCGCCGGAGCCGAGGCCCACACCACCACCGGCCCCGCGCACCGGACCCAACGCACTAACGCACTCACGCATCACGCACTGCCGTTCACGCCATCAACAGCACCTTCCCGAAATTCCTCCGGTCCTGCAGATACGCGTGCGCCTCGCCCGCGAGGTCGAAGGGGAAGGCGCGGTCGACGACGGGGGCGAAGGTGCCGGCCTCCACGAGGCCCACGATCTCGCCCAGCGTCCGGCGGAGGAGCGCGACCTGGTCCCAGAGGTGGCCCAGGTTGACGCCCTGCACGCCGCGGTTGGTGTTCATCAGCCCGATCGGGTGGAAACGCGGCATCCCCAGCAGCCCGCGCGCGGCGGAGACCAGCGAGCGCGTCTTCCCCGTCGCCATCGACGAGACGCCGAAGAGGTAGAGGCGGCCCAGCGGGGCCAGGGTCCGGTAGCTCTTCCGGAAGCTCTCGCCCCCCACCGCGTCGAGCGCCAGGTCCACCCCGCGCCCGTCGGTGAAGCGCCGCACCTCGGCCTCGAAGTCCTGCGTCCGGTAGTCGATGCAGTGGGTGGCGCCCATCTCCAGGAGGCGCGCGTGCTTGGAGGCGCCGGCGGTCCCCAGCACCTCGGCGCCCCGCCACCGGCAGATCTGGAGCGCCGCCTGCCCCACCCCGCCGGCGGCCGCGTGCACCAGCACCCGGTCGCCCGCGCGGACGCCGCCCAGGTGCACCAGCATGATCCACGCGGTCAGGTAGTTCACCGGCACCGCCGCCGCCCCCTCGAACGAGAGCGCGTCCGGGATGGGAGCCACCTGCGCCGCCGGGACGCACACCACGTCCGCGTAGCCGCCGAAGCGGGTGAGCGCCACCACGCGGTCGCCTTCGCGGAACGCCCCGGCGCCCGGCCCGGCGCGGTCCACCGTCCCCGCCACCTCGTAGCCCACCACCGCGGGGAGCGGCGGCGCGTCGGGATAGAGCCCCATCCGCGCCAGCACGTCCGCGAAGTTCACCCCCGCGGCGGTCACCCGGACGCGCACCTCCCCCTCCCTCGGCTCCGGGTCCGGCGCCTCGCGCACCTCCAGCACCTCCGGCCCGCCCCTCTTCGGAATCCACACCTGCCGCATCGTCACGCCTCCCGTCGAGGTTCGACCTTCACCGCCGAGCCCAGCGCGATCCACCCCCGCGCGCCGACGCCGTTCTCCCCCTCTCCCAGGGGTCTACCCATTACCCACAAGTTCGGAGAGTAATGTGGGCCAATGACTTACGGATTCGATGTGGTCGTGCTCACGCACGCAACGCGCCTCAGATCAGCGCCGGTAGACGCCGAGAACGTCGAAATCATGAGCGTCAACCTGGTCGCGGGCCCTTTCTTAACGCGCCGACTGCACCGAAAGCGGCAGAGGCGATCATTTGTAAGTCTCTGCCTATCATTACCCTAC
>DATACF010000241.1:0-1989 GCA_036259235.1 Longimicrobium sp.
GTGGTAGCTCATTGCTTTATCCGATGGAGTAGGCTCTTTCTCGACCTTCTCCTCAACCTACTCTCACTCCGTTCACTTCGCACCTGCCGCCGGGGTTTATCAGACAGGCTCTCCAACGGCGCGAAGCCCCTGGCGGACTCCACGCATTCCGCCGCATCGGTTCCGATCGCGATCCCCTTCGCATTCCCCTCCGCCAGGGTCTTCGCCCTTCGGGCCCGCATCCCTCATGCAACGGTGTGGACCGCCGAACTTCGACTGCGATGAGCGACCTTTTGTCGCATGCCTCGGGCGCCGTGCGCGCCCCTCCCCCGGCCCCTCCCCGCGCACGCGGTGGGCGTGCGTGGTGAGGGGAGAACTTCATCCCGATCCGCGACTTACGAGCCTTCCCTCGCACCGCTGCCCGCCCCGCGCACGAATGGATGCAAGCCGTCCCTCTCCTGTAGTTCGGGAGAGGGACAGGCGGCGAGCCTACGGCGAGCCGCCAGGGTGAGGGCCGCGCCGCAGGCGCCCCGCTGTTCTGGTGCTCTCCCAGGGGTCGGGAGAGGGGGCCGGGGGTGAGGGCCGACGACGCCGGAGCGCGCGCCCGGACTCATCGCCACGCATTGCCCTTCCTCCCCCGAGCGCCCAAACTGTACACCTCGCGCTTCGGCCTCTGCTTCTCGCCCCGTCGTACGCCCGCATGCCCGTCGACGCACCCGCGCAGACCCCCCGCCCCACGACGGCGTACCGCGAGGTCGCGCCGCCGGCCGCCGCGCGGGCGCACCTGGTCTGCCTGTGGGCGCAGGAGGTGGGCGGCGGGGCGGGGCTCGCGCAGCCGGTGCTCCCGGACGCGTGCGTCGACGTCCTCTGGGTGAACGACGGCGCGCCGGTGGTGGCCGGGCCCTCCACCCGCGCCTTCGTCGCCTCGGTGCCGCCGGGGACGGTGGCGGTGGGGGCGCGCTTCCGCCCCGGGTGGTCGGCGGGGGCGCTGGGGGTGGACGCGAGCGCGCTCCGCGACCTCCACGTCCCCTTGAGCGACGTCGCCCCCGCCCTCGCCCGCCGCCTCTCCACCGTCGTCGCCGACCGCGAGGGCGTCGCGGAGAAGCTCGCCGCCGCCGCGGAGCTCCTCGCCCGCCCCCTGGCCGACGCGCCCCCGCCCGACGCCGTGGTCCGCGAGGCCGTCCGCCGCCTCGCCGCCGACCCGGAGATGCGCGTCCACGACCTGGGCCGGGAGCTCTTCTTGAGCCCCCGCCAGCTCCAGCGCCGTCTCCTCTCCGCCGTCGGCCACGCGCCCAAGACGCTGCACCGCGTCCTCCGCCTCCAGCGCCTCCTCGCCCTCGCCGCCGCGGCCCCGGGCGCGCCGCTCTCGATGCTCGCCCTCCGCGCCGGCTACGCCGACCAGGCGCACATGACGCGCGACCTCCGCGACCTCACCGGCCGCGCGCCCACCGCCCTCCTCGCGAGCACCGATTCCGCCCTCCGCATGGCCGACCTCTTCGATCTGCGATGATTTCCGCGTGGAGTCCAGATCCTCAACAGATTGGCCTCTCACAGGGGGCACAGGGGGCACAGAGAACCCCCTCCGTGTCCCCTGTGCCCCCTGTGAGAGACTAAACGGAGCCAGAGATCACGCGAACCTCGGCCACACGCGACGATGTCCGATTCGTTCAAGACGGGGACGCGGACCAGGGATAGCTTCCCTCCGTCGCATCACCCGCAAACCGGAGACGCACCCGAGATGAAGCCCAAACTCGATCTTGTAGGCATCGTCGTGAAGGACATGGCGCGCGCCCTCGCCTTCTACCGCGAGCTCGGCCTGGAGCTGCCCCCCGAGGCCGACGCCGAGCCGCACGTGGAGACGGTCCTCCCCGGCGGGCTCCGGCTGGCGTGGGACGCCGTGGAGGTCGTCCGCTCCTTCGACCCCACCTGGGAGCCCCCCACCGGCGGCGTCCGCATCGGCCTCGCCTTCCTCTGCGGCTCCCCCGCCGAGGTCGACGCCCTCTACGCCCG
>DATACF010000242.1:0-2286 GCA_036259235.1 Longimicrobium sp.
GTCCTCCTCGTGGCCCGCGCCGACGAGGACCCGGCCCCCGGCGAGGTGGAGCGGGGGCTCGCGGAAGTCGAGCGGGGGGCGGCGGCCGCGGGGCGCGCGCTGGTCCTGGTGCACCCCGAGGGCTCCGACGGCCACCCCCGCGGGACGCGCCGGTGGCTGGAGGCGCGCGACGTCGACGCGCACCACCACCTGCGGTGGGGCGACGCGGCCGACCTGGCGCGGCTGGCGCGCCACCTGGCCGGGCGCTCGGTGGGGCTGGTGCTGGGGGGGGGCGGGGCGCGCGGCTTCGCGCACATCGGGGCGGTGCGGGCGCTCCACGAGCTGGGGATCCCCGTCGACCTGGTGGCGGGGACCAGCATGGGGGCGGCGCTGGCGGCGCAGGTGGCGATGGGGTGGAGCCCCGAGAAGATGGCCGAGGTCAACCGGCGCGTCTGGCTGGAGATCCGCCCGCACCGCGTCTTCACCCTCCCGCTGGTGTCGGTGCTCAGCAACGCCCGGGCGGAGGTGTGCGGGCGGATGATGTACGGCGACCTGGAGATCGAGGACCTCTGGATCCCCTACTTCTGCGTCTCGGCCAGCCTGGTGACCGCCGAGGCCGTCGTCCACCGCCGCGGCTCGCTCGACCGCGCCACCGCCGCCAGCACCGCGCTTCCGGGGATCGCCCCGCCGATCCTCCAGGACGGCCACCTCCTGGTCGACGGCGCGCTCCTGAACAACCTCCCCGCCGACCTGATGCGGGCGGCGGGGGCGGGGACGGTGATCGCGGCCGAGGTGTCGCTGGAGGAGGACGCGGCGTTCACCGTCGAGCGGGTCCCCACCACGGGCGAGCTCCTGCGGAGCCGCTTCGGGCGGGGGGAGGTGCGCTTCCCCTCGTTGATGGAGGTGGTGATGCGCGCCTCCATGCTCCACAGCGTCGGGCGCCAGCGCGAGGCGCTCGACCTGGCCGACCTCACCCTGCGGCCGCCGGTGGACCCGTTCGGGATGATGGAGTTCCACCGGCTGGAGGAGATCGCCGAGGTCGGTTACGCGCACGCCCGCGAGGCGGTGGGGGCGTGGATGGCGGAACAGAAGGCGGGCGCGGCGGTTGATTTCCCGGCGGTCGCGGGCTAGTTTTCCGTGCCTTTCGCCGCCTCGGGGCGGCGACGGTGCCCCCTGGTGTAATGGCAGCACAGCGGTCTTTGGAACCGTTAGTGGAGGTTCGAATCCTCCGGGGGCAACTGCTGATCGCCAACGGCCCGCGTCGCTCCTCTCGCGACGCGGGCCGTTGCGTTTTTCCCGTCACCGCCGTACTACCATCTTCCGCGCGCTTCCTCTCTTCTCTCCCGCCTCCCGGAGATCTCCCGTGCTCCGCTTCGCGTTCCGCACCCTCCGCGCGCTTTCCATCTGCACCTTCGCGACCGTCCTCTCCGCGACGACCGCCGCCGGGCAGGAGCGGCGCGTCTCGGCCGACCCGGACTCGGCGCGGCTGGTGACGGCCGACGTCGAGCGCTTCTGGGCGGCGGTGGACCGGGCGCCGGCGGACAGCCTGGCCGCGTACCTCCAGCGCGAGTACATCGATCCGGGGAGCCCGGGCGTGCGGGGCTTCACCCCGAACCGCATCGTGAGCGCCGACGCGCTGGCGAAGGCCGTCCGCGAGCGGCGGGCCCGCTACGACTCGGCGCGCGCCGCGAGCCTCTCCATCCACGCCGCCGAGCGGGCCGTCCGCGCCCCCTTCTACGCGCTGGAGCACCTCTACCCCGACGCCGTCTTCCCCGACGTCTACTTCGTCGTGGGCCGGCTGAGCTCGGGGGGCACGCTCTCCGACACGGGGCTGATGATCGGGGCCGAGATGTACCGCGACGCCTCGGGGCTCCCCCACATCGTGGCGCACGAGCTGATCCACTTCCAGCAGGCGGCGCTCCCCTTCCTCGCCCGGCGCGGCACCCAGCCCACCCTCCTGGAGCAGTCGCTCCTGGAGGGGAGCGCCGACTTCGTGGCCGAGCTGATCTCGGGGAAGCACATCAACGCCGCCGCGCACGCCTACGGCCGCGCGAACGAGAAGGCGCTCTGGGCCGAGTTCCGCCAGGCGATGGGCGGCCGCGACTACACCGGGTGGCTCTACGGCGACCCGCCCGGCGAGCGCCCGGCCGACCTCGGCTACTTCGTCGGCTATCGCATCGTCGAGGCCTACTACCTGCGCGCCGCCGACCGCAAGCAGGCCATTCGCGACATCCTGACGATGACGGACTTCGAAGGGTTCCTGGCCCGCAGCGGCTACCAGCCGTAGCCGCCGGAGGCAGGAAATCG
>DATACF010000243.1:0-6630 GCA_036259235.1 Longimicrobium sp.
TCGCCGGCCTCTCGGCCGACGAGGCGCGGCGGCAGCTCCTGCACGACCTCGAGGAGGCCGCCAAGGCCGAGGCCGCGCAGCGGATCCGCGAGATCAAGGAGGAGGCCCGCCGCGACGCCGAGCGCGAGGCCAAGAAGATCATCTCGCTCTCCATCCAGCGGATCGCCGCCGACCACACCGCCGAGACCACCGTCTCCGTCGTCTCGCTCCCCTCCGACGAGATGAAGGGGCGGATCATCGGGCGCGAGGGGAGGAACATCCGCGCCTTCGAGCAGGCCACGGGGATCGACGTCATCATCGACGACACCCCCGAGGCCGTCGTCCTCTCGGGGTTCGACCCCATCCGCCGCGAGACGGCGCGGCTGGCGCTGGAGAAGCTGGTCTCGGACGGGCGCATCCACCCGGGGCGCATCGAGGACGTCGTCGCCAAGAGCCGCAAGGAGGTCGAGAACTCCATGCGCGAGGCCGCCGAGCAGATCCTCTACGAGCTGGGGATCCACGGCGTCCACCCCGAGGTGGTGAAGGTGCTGGGGCGGCTGAAGTTCCGCACCTCCTACGGGCAGAACCAGCTGATGCACGCCAAGGAGGTGGCGATCCTGGCCGGCAACATGGCGGCCGAGATGGGCTTCGACGCCACCATGGCCAAGCGGATGGGGCTGCTGCACGACGTGGGGAAGGGGATGACCCACGAGCACGAGGGGACGCACGTGGAGCTGGGGTGGAACCTGGCGAAGAAGTACAACGAGCCCCCGCAGGTGCTCAACGCCATCAAGGCGCACCACGACGAGGAGCCGCACCTCTTCCCCGAGAGCTTCCTGGTCACCGCCGCCGACGCCATCTCGGGGTCGCGCCCCGGCGCCCGGCGCGAGATGTTCGAGACGTACGTCAAGCGGCTGGAGAAGCTGGAGGAGATCGCCACCTCGTTCCCCGGCGTGGAGCGCTGCTTCGCGGTGCAGGCCGGGCGCGAGCTGCGGATCATGGTCCTCCCCGAGCAGATCGACGACGCGGCCATGACGCGCCTCTCCGAGGAGACCGCCCGCCGCATCGAGGCCGAGCTCCAGTACCCCGGCCAGATCAAGGTCGTCGTCATCCGCGAGACCCGCGCGGTCGACTTCGCGCGGTAGCCGCGGGCCGTCTTTCGGATCGACCGAGCCACCGCGAACCCTCTCCCCGCCGGAGAGGGTTCGTCGTTATCCAGGATTGCGCATGCAGCCTTCCGTCTTCGTCTGCCGGGTCGTCATCCACGGCGAGCCGCGCGACTACGCCACCGTCCTCCCGCCCGAGCGGGTGTTCGCGGGCGGGCTCCCGGCCGAGGCCATCGTCGGCCTCCTCCTGGCGCCCGCGGCGGAGGGGCGGGCGCCGCGGCCGGACGCCTTCGCCGAGAACCCGGCCTTCCGCGCGCTCTTCGACGAGGTCGCCGGCCGCCACGCCCCCGACGAGCCGGAGATCGCCGGGGAGGCGCGGCGGCTGGGGAGCGGCTACGTCTACGTGATCGACGGACGCACGCCGAATCCGCGCGGCGACGTCCCCGCCGAGGACGTCGTCGGCGCCTTCCAGGTGCGCGACGGCGCCGTCGTTCGCGAGCCGTACCTCCCGAACCCGAAGTACCGGCTCCTCGGCGAGAACGGCTTCTTCCGCCTGAGCGACACCCTCCGCGCCCACCTCCTCGACGAGATCGCGCGGCGGCGCGGGGACGCCTGATCCGCTCGCATCGCAGGCCAGACAGCGGAACCCCCGCCGGGAGCCTTCCCGGCGGGAGTTCGTTCGTCTCGGGCGGTAAAGCCGTGCGGCGCCTACCGGATCTCGACCCGGAAGGGCGTCCGGCGGGTCGGGCTGGAGCCTTCCACCGCGCCCGCCGAAGCCGCCCTTCCGCCGAGCAGGCCGTCGCGGGTGTGGACCTCCACCTCGACGTCGGATTCCGCCACCTCCCCGGCGAGGCGAGACGGCAGGCGGACCGCCGACCGGGCCTGGAGGTGCGTCTGGCAGTTGGCGCACCCCGAGACGTGCCAGCGGCTCAGCACCGCCTCGGTGTGCAGAAGCTGCCGCTCGCCGTCGACGTTGACGAAGGTGGAGATCAGGAACGAGCCGCGGATGGCGGCGCGGTTGAGCCCGCTCACGTGGACGACACGCGCCGGCGCGGCCGACTGCGGCGCGGCTCCCGTGGGCGCGGCCGCGGGCTCGAGCCCGAGCGCGTCCCACTGGGCCTCGACGTCCTCCAGCGACCCGGGGCCGTAGGTGTAGCCGAGCTGGGTCTCGATGTTGAAGCAGTCGCGGGACGTGTACGGCCGCTTCGTCCCCCCGTCGTCCTTCACGAAGGGGTCGAGCGGCGAGTCGAGGTCCAGCCACGAGTTGGCCGGGGTGCCGGGCGTCGGCCCCTGGCTGTCCACCGAGTTGGTGCCCGGATACCCCCGGATGATGTCCAGGTTGTCCGTCGACTGGTGGCGCTTCTGCCAGAGCCAGAACACGCGGTCGACGAAGCAGTGATGGAAGAAGAAGATCGGATCGAGGCCGGCGGTGTCGTTCTCCCCCATGTCGCCGTTCGCGCCGGGGATCGGCGAGAGGTCGGTCTTGGGAACGTCGTACCCGCCGACGGCGAGGTGGATGTGGTTGTGCGGCGACTCGAGCGCGACCACCGGGGGCTGGTTGGTGTTCCACTCGGCCTGGGAGGTGGTGTTGGAGAAGACGGTGTAGTTGGGCGCATCCAGGCACTGGACGTACTGCGCGTGGACGCCCGTCGACTGGACCGGCGTGCCTTTGACGGTGATCGCCAGGTTGAGCCAGTTCACGATGTTCTGGTTCAGCAGCTCGACGTTCTTCACGGGATCGGGGAACCGGGCGTTGTGCGCCTCGGTCTTCGCCTTTTCTTTGTCCGTCCCGACGAGTCCGGAGAGCGGGTAGCGCACCGTCGTGTACCCCGCCGGCTTGCTGTAGTCGGCCACGTCGTCGGGGATGTTGTCCTGGATGTTCAGCGGGAAGGTGAACGAGGCCAGCGGGTTGGCGATCGTCTCGCCGTCGAGCTCGAACGTCGGGTTCGTCAGCGCCCACGGGATCCCGTTGGCCAGCGAGCCCGGGCTCGTCTCGTCCCAGAACGGGAGCGTGACGTCCTCGCACCCCGGGATGCTCCGCAGCGCCTCCTCGAGCGTGAAGAGGTAGACGCGGTGCCACGTCGGGAAGAGGATGTTGCCGTGGTTGCAGTAGCCGCCCCAGTACGAGGCGTTGCCCCACCCGGCGCCGCGGAACGGCTCGCCGTGGTAGCCGCCGAGCACGAAGAACGAGCGGTGGTCCGTGGGGGGGAGCTCCTGGATCCCCTTCCAGGCGCGGACGACGTCCTCCAGCGGCTTCCTGTTCCCCGCGGTGTACTCGTCCTGGAGCTCCTCGATCGACCGGCGTACGCGAAGGGTGCTCATGATGATGGCCTCTAGATGTGTGGTGACCTCGTCGAACTACGGCGAATGGAACGGGGGGTCGGGCAGCACGGGGGTTGAAGGGTGAGCGAGGGGGGGGACGATGGTGTGCGACGCGCGGCGAGCCGTGCGGCTTCGCGCTCCATTATCCCGGTGGCTATGCATCACGGAGTATCGTTCCACGCCAATTAGTACGAGACGGGTGGCGGTGTCAAGGAAAACGTGGCGGCCTCGCGGTGGCGCGGTCCGGCCCGTCGAGGACAGGTTTACAAACCCCGCCTCCGCGACGATTTTGCTCCGCGCCAGGATCTTTTCGAGGGAGCGCGCGCAGGCGGACTTCGCGTCGTCGTCGCGGCGGTTTCGACCGCCCGCCCCCGCGCGAAACCGCCGGGCGGGTGATAGATTCCAGGGCGTGGGATGAGCCGGGGCGGCGCGCGCGTCGCCCCGTCGTGCTGGGAGAATCGTCGAGCGAAAGAGAGATGCCGATGCGGAGGAGCGGGCGGGGCACGGGGTGGATGGGCGGGGGCGGGTGAGGGTCCTCTTCGTCGCCGACGTGATCGGCTCGCCGGGGCGCCGGGCGCTGGGGCAGCTCCTGCGCCTGGTGAGGAACGACGTGCGCGCCGACGCGGTGATCGTCAACGGCGAGAACTCGGCCGGGGGCTTCGGGATCACCCCCGACATCGTCCGCGAGCTCTTCGAGCTGGGCGTGCACGTCATCACCACCGGCAACCACGTCTGGGACAAGAAGGAGATCCTCCCCCTCCTCGACAGCGAGCCGCGCCTCCTCCGCCCGGCCAACTACCCGGCGGGGAACCCGGGGCACGGCGCGGTGGTGGTCGACGTCGGCGGGACGCGGCTGGGGGTGATGAACCTCCAGGGGCGCACCTTCATGGCCCCCATCGACGACCCCTTCCGCAAGGCCGACGAGCTCCTCGCCGAGCTCGAGGGCCAGGCCGACGTGATCGTGGCCGAGTTCCACGCCGAGGCCACCAGCGAGAAGCAGGCGCTCGGGCGCTACCTCGACGGGCGCGTGGCGGCCGTCGTCGGCACGCACACCCACGTGCAGACGGCCGACGAGCGGGTGCTCCCCAAGCAGACGGCGTACATCACCGACCTGGGGCTCACCGGGGGCCTGGGCGGGATCATCGGGATGAAGTGGGAGATCTCGCTGGAGCGCCAGCTCACGCAGGCGCGCGGCGAGCGGATGCAGCCGGCCGACGACGACCTCCACCTCCAGGGCGCGGTGGTCGAGGTGGACGTGGCGACGGGGCTGGCGAAGTCGATCCAGCGCGTCTCGGTGGGGTACGAGCACGCGCTCCGGGGCCTTTTCGGGAAGAAGTAGCGCACAGTGGCCAAGATCATCAACGGGACCGAGATCGCCCGCCAGATCCGCGCGGACGCCGCCGCAGAGGTGGCGCGCCTCCGCGCCGGGGGGACGGTGCCGGGGCTCGCCGTCGTCCTCGTCGGCGCCGACCCCGCCAGCGAGGTGTACGTCCGCTCCAAGACGCGCGCCTGCCACGAGGCGGGGATGCACGACCGGCGGGTGCACCTCCCGGCCGACGTCTCGGCCGAGGAGCTCTTCGGCACCATCGACGGGCTCAACGCCGACCCCGAGATCCACGGGATCCTGGTGCAGCTCCCGCTTCCGCCGCACATCAACCCCAAGGCGGTGCTGGAGCGCGTGCACCCGGCCAAGGACGTCGACGGCTTCCACCCGCTGAACGTGGGCCGCGCCTTCGTGGGCGACCCCCGCGGCTTCGTCCCCGCCACCCCGGCGGGGATCCTGGAGCTCCTCCGCCACGAGCGGATCGAGACGCACGGAAAGCACGCCGTGGTCGTGGGCCGGAGCCTGATCGTCTCCAAGCCGCTGGCCTCGCTCCTGATGGCGCCGGGGCCCAACGCCACGGTGACGCTCACCCACCGCCACACGGTCGACCTGGCCGCGCACACCCGCACGGCCGACATCCTGGTGGTGGCCGTCGGCAAGCCCGGCCTCATCACCGCCGACATGGTCAAGCCCGGCGCGGCGGTGTTCGACGTGGGGACGACGCGCGTCCCCGACGAGACCCACGCCAAGGGGTACGTGATCAAGGGCGACGTCGACTTCGACGCCGTGGCCGAGAAGGCGGGCCACATCACTCCCGTCCCCGGCGGCGTGGGCCCCATGACCATCGCCATGCTCCTCCGCAACACGGTGGAGGCGGCGCATCGCCATCATCACGCGAAGGCGCGGCGGAAGATCGGTGCGTGAGCGCAAAAGTGCGTGAGTGCGTCAGTGCGTGAGTGCGCTCGCGATCCACTGGCACCGGGCACTCGGCACTGGGCACTCGGGACTCGGGACTCAGGACTCAGCACTTTCAGAGCGGTATCTCCATGACCTGGGACCTCTTCACCTCCGCGGCCGAGATCCAGCGGAACGAGTCGCCCCCCCGCGGGCAGGCGCTCAACGAGACGCGCAACGAGGACGTGGCGCGCGCCGTGGCCGCGCGCGAGGCGGAAACGGGCTTCGGCGCGCCGTACGTCCGCGTGAAGGCCGACGGGATGTCGGTCAGCGAGGTCAACGCCGCCGCGCGCGAGCTGGTGGAAGGCGTCTTCCCGCCGCTCTGGGTGCACGGCGAGGTGACCAACTTCACCAAGGCGCGCTCCGGGCACTGCTACTTCAGTCTCCGCGACGCCGACGCGCAGATCCGCTGCGTGATGTGGCGCGAGGAGGCGAAGAAGCTGCCGATCCTTCCCCAGGAGGGGATGGAGGTGCGGGCGCTGGGGCGGCTGACGCTCTACGAGGCGCGGGGCGAGTTCCAGCTCGTCGCCTTCGAGCTGGAGGGGAAGGGCGAGGGGCTGTGGAAGCTGGCCTTCGACCAGCTCCGCGGGCGGCTGGACGCGGAGGGGCTCACCGCCCCGGCGCGGAAGCGGCCGATCCCCGCCCACCCCGGGTGCGTGGGCGTCGTCACCTCCTCCTCCGGGGCGGCGCTCCGCGACATCGTCACCGTCATCCGCCGCCGGGCGCCGTGGACGCGAATCGTTCTGGCCTCCGCGCGCGTACAGGGGGAGGGGGCGGCGGAGGAGATCGCCCGCGCCATCCGGCGGATGGGGCGGGCGGCGTGCGCCGACGTCCTCATCGTCGGCCGTGGCGGAGGCTCGGTCGAGGACCTGTGGGCCTTCAACGAGGAGGTCGTGGCCCGCGCCATCGCCGACTCGCCCGTCCCCGTGATCTCGGCGGTGGGGC
>DATACF010000244.1:0-12094 GCA_036259235.1 Longimicrobium sp.
CCGGCGCGCGCCGCGGCGTCGCCCAGCGCCCCGAAGGGCGCCTCGCGGAGGGCCCGCGCCACGTTGAGCCCCTCGCGGAGGCCCACGCGCAGCCCCCACGCGCGGAGCCAGAGGTGGAGCGCGTTGTAGACGGCCAGGAAGGCGAGGACGCCGACCCACCAGGCGAGCCCCGCCAGCACCAGCGAGAGCCCCAGGAGGACGGCGGCCGGGCGCCAGAAGAGCCAGACCAGCCGGTCGCCCAGCGACCCCAGCGAGCCGCGGAGCGCGGTCTTGAAGCGCGCCACCATCTCCGGCGGCGTCCCGTCGGCCTCCAGCCGCGCCAGCGCCCCCGCGGCCACCCCCGCCAGGTAGGGGTGGCTGTTGAAGAGCTCCAGGTGGCGCGCCATCGCCGCGCGGAGCGCCGCGGGGTCGCCCGCGTGGATGCGCCGGAGGGCGGGAGAGAGGACGAACGCCAGACCCGTGCCGATCAGCGTCTGGTAGTTCCAGCTCCCCTGCACCGCGAAGGAGCGGAGGAGCATCCGCCACCGGGCCCCCTCGACGTCCTTCATCGCAGCCACGCCAGGAGGGCGGCCAGCGCGGCCCCGCCCAGGAAGAGGGGGTAGTGCGAGCGCCCGAAGAGCCGGAGCGCCGACGCCGTCCCCGCCGCCACCGAGGCGCCGACGACCCAGCGCGCCCAGTCTTCCGGGAAGTCGTCCAGCGGCACCGCGCGGAGGAGCGCCCAGAGCGCCAGCGCCCCGCCCAGCGTCACCCCGGCGCCGCGCGCGTAGTCGAGCGCGATGGCCGTCCCGTGCCGCCGCGCCACCGCCGCGGGGTCCGCGTCCTCCGGGCGGGGCACCCCCGCGAAGCGGACGTTGAAGCGCCGCATCCACTCCACGCTCGCCGCCCCCACCCACTCCCACGCCAGCGCGAAGACGGTGACCAGGAGGAGCCCGCCGTATACCCCGGGGCCGTGGTCGGTGCCGGGGTCCGACGCCGCGTAGAACGCCCCCGCCACCAGCGCCGCCGGGCCCCCCTCGGGGTAGCGCGCCGCCCCCACGGGGAGGACGGCCAGGTGGAGCGCCTCCAGCACCACCCCCGCCATCGCCCCTTGCGCCGGCGCCCCCACCAGGAGGCCGCCCAGCGTGCCGGCCACCAGCGGGCGCGAGAGCATCACCTGCCCCACGGAGGTCCCGTCGAGCGCCACCACCCCCCCGACCAGGGCGAGCACGGCGAAGGAGGCGAGGAGGGAGGTCATCCGGGGCCGATCAGGTCTTCGAGCGCCACCCGCTTCCCGGCGGGGAGGTCGCGCGCCGACACCACCGCCCCGTCCGCCGCGATCCGGCCCAGGGCCGCCTTCTCGTCGGGACGGAGGTGGAGGTAGGGGAGGACGGCCTCGCGCCCGTCGGCGTGGTGGATCCCCCCCAGGTTGACCTCCTCGCCGCGAAGGAGCCCCCCGTCGGCGATCCGCTCGGCGGTGGCCACGTCGCGGACCAGGACGATCACCCGGCGGGGGTCGGCGCGCCACGCCGCGAGCGAGGCGCGCGCCTCGTCCACGGTGGCGAAGACCGCCTCCATCTCCGGGGGCACCCCCAGGCAGTAGAGCTCCTTCTCCCACGCGCTGGCGGCGATCTCGTCGTCGGCGACGACGATCCGGTCGGCGTGGAGCGGACCGCCCCACCCCACCACCACCTGCCCGTGGATCAGGCGCTCGTCAACGCGGAACAGGACGATCGGCATGCGCCGCGGCCTCCCTGTGGGCGCCGGTGATCCCGGCGCGCCCCTTCTCGACCAGCCGCCCCACCAGGTCGGCCAGCGCCATGTCGCGGTGGAAGACGAAGTCGAGGAGGACGGGGAGGTTGACCCCCGTCACGATCCCCGTGTCGGGCCGCTCCAGCGCGATCCGCCGCGCCGCGAAGGCGCAGCTCCCGCTCCCCATGTCGGTGAAGACGATCGCCGGCCCCTCGCCGAGCGCCGCCAGGAGCCGCTCCTGGAGCGCCTCCGGGCCGCACCCCTCGTTGGTGAGCGCCCGGAGCGCCTCGTCGTCGGCCCCCGAGATGGCGCGCACCGACGACACCAGCCCCGCCGACAGCGACGCGTGGGCGACGACCACCCCGCGGATCGTCTCACTCATAGTCTTCCTCCAGGTACTCCGACTTCCCCATCATCCGGGCCTGGAGGCGCTGGTTGAAGAGCGCCGCGGTGTCCACGCCCGTGTACTTGAGCAGGTGGTTCATGGCCACGACCTCGGTGACCACGGTGATGTTCTTCCCCGGCACCAGCGGGATGGTCACCATGGGGACGTGCACCCCCAGGATCTCCATCGTCTTGGGGTCGAGCCCCGTGCGGTCGTAGTGGGCGTTCTGGTCCCACACCTCCAGCTTCACCACGACCTCCACCCGCTTCTGGAGGCGGATGGCGCGGATCCCGAAGAGGCGCTGGACGTCGATGATCCCCACCCCGCGGATCTCCATGTGGTGCCGCTGGAGCTCGTGGCCGCGCCCGATGAGGACCTCGTGCCCCCGCCGCGAGACGATCACCAGGTCGTCGGCCACCAGCCGGTGCCCGCGCTCGACCAGGTCGAGGACCGCCTCGCTCTTCCCGATCCCGCTGGCCCCCATGAAGAGGAGCCCCACCCCGTAGACGTCGGCCAGCGAGCCGTGGAGCGTCTGCGTGGGGGCGAAGCGGTCTTCCAGGAACGGCTTGATGCGGGTGTAGAAGTCGGCCGTCTTGAGCCCGGTGCGGATCACCGGCGTCCCCATCCCGTTGGCCGCCTCGATCAGCGGCTCCGGCGCGTCCTGGCCCTTGGTGATGAAGATGACCGGGATGTCGAAGCTCAGGAAGGCCTCGATGGCGGCGCGCCGGCGCTCGTCGTCGAGCGACTCCAGGAACGAGACCTCGGTCTCGCCGAGCACCTGCATCCGGTCGGCGGGGAAGCGCTCGGAGTAGCCGGTGAGCACCAGGCCGGGGGACGAGATGTCGGGGTTGTGGATCTCGCGCGAGAGGCCGCGCCCGTCGGTCAGCAGCTCGAGGGCGAGCGATTCCTTCTTGGTCCTGAGCAGCTCGTCGACGGTCAGCGTCACGTGCGCTTCCGGTGGTGTGGCTGGGTGTGTCGGCGTTTACGCCTCAGGATGGGACGCCGGGGCGCCGCTGACAAGGGTCTGTCGCGTCTTCGCCGGGCTTCTTCCTGGGCACTGGGCACTTTGAACTGCGAACTACGTCTCTGGGCATGTCCCTCCGCTGCGCTCCGGGCCGGGCTGCGGGCGCCGTAGGAAACGATACTACCGTTTCCAACGGCGCGAAGCCCCTGGCGGACTCCATGCACTCCGCCGCTTCCTCGCGAGTCGCTTCCCCCTTCGCATGTCCCCCCGCCAGGGTCTTCGCCCTTCGGGCCCGCATCCCTCATGCAACGGCGTGAACGGCGGAACTTCGATGGCGTGCGACCGGCTCTTCGCGCGTCCGCGTGCACCACCACCCATCGCCCCCGCCTCAGCCCTTCCCCTTCCCCGCGGCCACC
Organism: Longimicrobium sp.; assembly: GCA_036259235.1. Lineage (GTDB taxonomy): Bacteria > Gemmatimonadota > Gemmatimonadetes > Longimicrobiales > Longimicrobiaceae > Longimicrobium. The sequence continues at coordinate 3,494 of DATACF010000244.1, forward strand.
TCCGCCAGGTGCCCCTCCGTCCGCTCCGCCGCCGCGTCCCACGAGAACCCCTCCGCGAACGCCCGCGCCGCGCTCCCCAGCCGCCCCGCCAGCGACGGGTCCGCCGCCAGCCGCCCCATCCGCTCCGCCAGCGCGTCCACGTCGCCGTGGGGGTAGAGGAGCCCCGTCTTCCCGTCGACCACCGACTCGCGCAGCCCCGGCGAGTCGCTGGCCACCGTGGGCGTCCCGCACGCCGCCGCCTCCACGTTGGTGATCCCCCACCCCTCCTTGGGCGAGGGCTGCACCGTGGCCCAGCACGTCCGCAGCAGCTCCCGCTTCCGCTCCTCGGAGACGAACCCCTCGAAGTGCACCTCCCGCCGCACCCCCAGCCGCTCGACCGTCTCCCGCAGCCGCGGCTCGTCGTCGCCCTTCCCGGCGACGATCAGCCGCACGGCGAGGCCGCGTGCCTTGAGCTTCGCCACCGCCTCGACGGCGTGGTCGATCCGCTTGTACTTCTTCAGGCGCCCCACCGAGAGGAAGGTCGGCTTCGTCGTCCGCTCCACCTCGGGGTCGGGGCGGAAGAAGCCGAGGTCGACCCCGTTGTGGATCACGGTGATGTCCTCGCGCTTCAGGCCCCGCGCGGCGAGGTCGTCGGCCGTGCTCTCGGAGACGGCCTGGGTGGGGACGCCGCGGTAGACGAGGGGGAGGGGGCGCTCGAAGAGCCAGGTCGCCGCCGCGAAAGGGACCGACGCCTCGCGGAACGCCGTCGCGCCGAAGAGGTGGTGCACCAGGAGGACCAGCGGGCGGCGCACCCAGAGGGGGGTGAAGAGGGGGACCTTGTTCAGGTCCTCGACCACCACGTCGAAGTTCTCCGACGCCAGGTGGCGGGCGTAGTACGGGCGGGCGGCGAGGGTGAAGGAGTGGCGCCCGCCCACGCGGTGGAGCTCCATCCCGTCCACCCTCTCGCGCGGCGGCGCCCCCGCGAAGCCCGAGCAGAGGAGGTGGACCTCGTGGCCGCGGCGGGCCAGGCGGCCGAAGATCTCGTGGAGGTGGACCTCCGCGCCCCCCGACTGCGGGTTGCGGAGGTCCTGCCAGTTCATCACCAGGAGCTTCACGCCCCGGCGGTCCCCGGCTGGGGGAGGGCGCGGCGCATCACCGCGTCGAGGACGCCGTTGACGAAGCGGGGGCTCTCGGTCGTCCCGTACTTCTCGGAGAGCTGCACCATCTCGCGGATGGTGATCCGGGGGCTCACGTCGTCGACGAAGAGCATCTCGGCCACCCCCAGCCGGAGGACGTTGCGGTCGATGGCCGCCAGCCGCTCCAGCCGCCAGTTGGTGAGCGACTCGTGGAGGAGCCGGTCGATCTTCGGCAGGTTGGCCGCCACCAGCCGCACCAGCACCTCGGCGTACGGCCGGTTCTGCGGCGACACCCGCAGCGTCGAGAAGAGCGTCTGCAGCACCCGCATCGCGTCCTCGGCCTCGCCCCCCCGCGACTCCCAGGCGTAGAGCCCCTGGAGCGCCCACCCCCTCGCCTTGCTGCGGCTTCTCACCCGTTCCCTCTCCCGTTCAGCTTCGCGTACAGGTCCGCCATCTCCAGCGCCGCCATCGCCGCGTCCCACCCCTTGTTCCCCGCCTTGGTCCCCGCCCGCTCCAGCGCCTGCTCGATGGTGTCGGTCGTCAGCACCCCGAAGATCACCGGCACGTCGTGGGCCGCGGCGACGGCGGCCACCCCCGACGCCGCCTGCCCCGCCACGTAGTCGAAGTGCGGCGTGGCCCCCCGGATCACGCACCCCAGCGCGATCACCGCGTCGTATCTCCCGCTGGCCGCCAGCTTCCCCAGCGGCCCGGGGATCTCCCACGCCCCCGGCACCCAGTACGCCTCGACGGCGTCGTCGGCCACCCCGTGCCGCAGGAGGCACTCCCGCGCCCCCGCCAGGAGCTGCTTGGTGATCAGCTCGTTGAAGCGCGAGACGACGATCCCGAACCGCCGCCCCTCTCCCCGGAAGTCTCCGCTGGTTTCGATCATCTCAAAAGAAAGTGCGTGAGTGCGTGAGTGCGGAAGTGCGCTGCTGCGGGGCGCGGAAGCGGCTCGGTCGCGCTCGGGCGGCGGCCCGCACGCGGGACCGCCGTCGAACGCACTCACGCACTTCCGCACTCACGCACTTCGAAGTTCAGGCCGGCAGCAGGTGCCCCATCTTGTCGCGCTTGGCCGCCAGGTACCCCGTGTTGTGGGGGTTGGGGGCGACGCCCAGGGGGACCTGCGAGGTCACCGAGAGGCCGTAGCCGTCGATGCCGACGATCTTCTTGGGGTTGTTGGTGAGGATCCGGATGGTGGAGAGCCCCAGGTCCAGGAGGATCTGCGCGCCGATCCCGTAGTCGCGCAGGTCGGGGCGGAAGCCCAGCTTCTCGTTGGCCTCCACCGTGTCCATCCCCTCGTCCTGCAGCGTGTAGGCGCGGAGCTTGTTGATCAGCCCGATCCCCCGCCCCTCCTGCCGCAGGTAGACGATCACCCCGCGCCCCTCCTCGTCGATCCGCCGCATGGCCGCGTCGAGCTGCTCGCCGCAGTCGCAGCGCATCGAGTGGAAGACGTCGCCGGTGAGGCACTCCGAGTGCACCCGCACCAGGACGTCCTCGTGCCCCTCGACGTCGCCCTTGATCATGGCGACGTGCTCCAGCTGGTCGACGTCGTTCTTGTAGGCGATGATCCGCCACTCGCCGAACGGGGTGGGGATCCGCGCCTCGGCCTCGCGGTGCACCAGCCGCTCGCGCTGGAGGCGGTGCGCCACGATCTGGGCGACGGTGATGAACTTCAGGTCGTGCCGCGCCGCGAACTCCTCGAGCTGGGGGCGGCGCGCCATGGTGCCGTCCTCGTTGAGGATCTCGCAGATCACCCCGCCCGCCGGGAGCCCCGCCATCCGCGCCAGGTCGACCGACGCCTCCGTCTGCCCCACGCGGCGGAGGACGCCGCCCGCGCGGGCGCGGAGCGGGAAGATGTGACCGGGGCGGCGCAGGTCGGCCGGCACCGACGCCGGGTCCATGCAGACGCGGATGGTGGTGGCGCGGTCCCACGCGCTGATCCCCGTGGTCACGCCGAAGCGCGCCGCGGCGTCGACCGAGACGGTGAAGGCCGTCCCCTGCGCCTCGGTGTTGTGGTCGCTCATGGGGCGCAGCTCCAGCTCGTCGGCCCGCTCGGCGGTCAGCGCCAGGCAGATGAGCCCGCGGGCGTGCATCGCCATGAAGTTGATGATCTCCGGCGTCACCAGCGAGGCCGCGCAGACGAGGTCGCCCTCGTTCTCGCGGTCCTCGTCGTCGGCGACGATGACCATCTTCCCCTGCCGGATGTCCTCGAGGGCGGCCTCGACGGTGTCGAACGACATATGCGTTTCAGGCTCGGGTGCCCGTGTGCGAAAATCTACGTGCGGCGCGGTTCGTCGCGTCGCGCGGCTGGAAAGTGCCGTCAATACCCCCAGGCGCGGAGAACGTGCTCGCCCGGGGGCTCGCCGGGGCCCCCGCGGCCGGCGGCGGGGGCGCCCAGGAGGTGGCGGACGTACTTGCCGATCGTGTCGCCCTCCAGGTTCACGGCGTCGCCCTCGCGCAGGTCGCTGAGGTTGGTGTGCTCCCAGGTGAAGGGGATGATCGACACCTGGCACACCCCCGGCCGCGGGAGCGCGTTGACCGTCAGGCTGATCCCGTTCAGCGTGATCGAGCCGTGCAGCACCGTCACCGCCGCCACGTCCGGGGGCATGGTGAAGTCGATCAGCACCAGCTCCTCGTCGCGGCGGATGGAGACGACCTCGCCGAGGCCGTCGACGTGCCCCTGGACGATGTGCCCGCCGAGGCGCTGGCCGAGGGAGAGCGCGCGCTCCAGGTTCACCCGCCGCCCCGCCTCGAAGCCGCCGAAGGTCGTCCGCCCCAGCGTCGTCCCCACCGCCTGCACGGTGAACGACGCGTCGCCGATGGAGGTCACCGTCAGGCACGCGCCGTCGATGGCCACGCTGTCGCCCAGCCCCAGCTTCTCCAGCACCGCCTCGCAGGCGATGGTGAAGACGACGCCCTTCCCCTCCGACTCCACCCGCTCGAGGGTCCCGACTTCCTCGACGATCCCCGTGAACACGCGTCGTTCGTCCCTTCAAGTTGAGATCTACCGCGGCGCCAGCGTCACCAGCGTGTCCGCGCCGAACGCCTCCGTGCCGATCCTCCGCCAGCGCGGCACCTCGCCGATCGGCGGGCTCTCCAGCCCGGCGAAGGGAGAGAGGGCCTCGGGGCCCAGGAAGACGGGCGCGTAGAAAAGGTAGAGCCGGTCCACCAGCCCCGCGCGGAGGAGCGCGCTCGCCAGGGCGGCGCCGCCTTCCACGAACATGGACCGGATCCCGGCCTCCCGCAACACGCGCATCCCCCCCTCCAGCCCCTCGCCCGCCAGCACCCGCACCCCCGCCGCCTCCAGCGCCGCCCGCCGCTCCGCGGGCGCGTCGTCCTCCGCCAGCGCGTAGACGGGCACCTCTCCGGCCGTCCGCGCCAGCCCGCCGCCGGGCGGGAGGCGGAGCGCGCGGTCGAACACCACGCGTGCCGGGGGAACCCGCGGCTCCACGGCGCCGCGGACGGTGAGCCGCGGGTCGTCGGCCAGCGCCGTCCCCAGCCCCACCGCGACGGCGTCGAACCCCGCGCGGAGGCGGTGCACCTCGGCGCGCGCCTCCTCGCCGGTGATCCACACCGAGCGCCCCTCGCGGTCCGCGATCCGCCCATCGAGCGAGAGCGCCAGCTTGAGCGCCACGAAGGGCCGCCGCGCGCCCTCGGACGAATGGGCGTGGAAGAAGACCGCGTTCTGGTCGCGCGCGGCCGCCTCCTCCACCCCGCCGACCGCCTCGATCCCCGCCTCGCGGAGCACCTCGGCGCCGCCGCGCGCCTTCGGGTTCGGGTCGGAGGCGGCGAAGACGACGCGGCGCACCCCGGCCTCGATCAGCGCGCCCGTGCACGGCGGCGTCTTCCCGTGGTGCGCGCACGGCTCCAGCGTCACGTACGCGGTCGCGCCGCGCGCCCGCTCGCCCGCGGCGCGGAGCGCCTCCACCTCGGCGTGCGGCCCGCCGTACTCGCGGTGCCACCCCTCGCCGGCGACGGCGCCGTCCTGGACGACGACGCACCCCACCATCGGGTTCGGCGCCGTCCGCCCCCACCCGAGCGGCGCCAGCTCCAGCGCCCGCCGCATCCACCGCGCGTCGTCTGGCGTCGGTCCGCTCATCTCATCCGGTCGAAAAGAAGCGAGGACGCCAATCGCCGCATGGAGACCGGCTCCCGCGCGGGGCCCTCACCCGGCTCGCTTCAGGCTCGCCACCCTCTCCCACAAGTGGGAGAGGGCACCTTGGAAATCCGCGCCTGTCTTCGAGACCTGCGCAAACCAATGTAGCCGCGCGATTTATCGCGCCCGCGGGCCCCGTCGGACGACGAACTTCCGCGATCCGCGCCGAAGCACGGTCCGCGATCGAAGTTCTCCCCTCCCCCGCTTGCGGGGGCAGGGGCCGGGGTGGGGGCCCGCCGCGGCATGCGCCCCCGCCCGTCGAACCACCCCGAATCCCCCCCGCAGACCTCGCCTCAGAGCGAGATCCGCACGGCCAGGCTCCCGAACAGCGTCCCCGCCTCGGGATCGAAGTCGTTCGTGGCCGGGTAGCCGGCGGGCGCCTCGCCCCCCTGCATCCACCCCGCCTCGGCCGTCAGCGAGCCGAGGAGGAGCCCGTACGACGCGCTGGCGAAGAGCGACCAGCGGCCGTCGTCGCGCGCCGCGTCCTCGATCACGTACGTCCCCTCGCCGAGCCCCTGCGAGGGCGGGAGCGGGGCGCGGAAGACGACCTCGTCGTCCCCGGTGAAGCGGTCGTACCCGGCGCCGGCGGTGAGCCCCAGCGCCAGGAGCCGCTTGCTGACCACCGCCCGCGCGCTCCACGCCCGCACGTCGTGCGTCACCTCGCCCGTGCTCTCGCCGCTCCCTCCGCCGCTCGGCGGCAGCGGCCCGACGTCGCCGAGGTTGCCGCGGCGCACCTCGCCCACGCGGCGGTACATCAGCGACACCGACGCCCCCGGCGTGGCGAACGATTCGCGGACGAGCCCCACCCGCGCGCCGACGCCGAGCGCCAGCGCCGACTCCTCGGTCCCCCCGCTCACCGGCACCAGGGCCGCGTCGGCCAACAGGTCGAGCGCGCCGAAGCCCCCCACCGTGGGCGCCAGGCTCCGGCCGCCGTAGAGGCCGACGGAGGCGTGCGCTCCCACCGCCAGCGCCGTCCCCGACTCCTCCCCGTCGTAGCGGACGAGCTCGGACACGCCCCGCTCGTCGAAGACCTCGGGGAGGGACGTCCGCACGGCGTTCAGCCTCAAGCCCGCGCTCACCCGGGGGAGGAAGCCCAGCCGCACGCCGCCGGTGCTCGCCGTCCCCGGCGCGGGGTTGCCGCCCGCCGCCAGGATCCCGATCTGCGCCCGCGACGCCTCCGCCGCGGCCACCATCGTCGCGCACGGCCCCGGCGCGGAGACCGGACACCCCTCCTGTGCCCGCGCGGGCCCCGCCATCACGACGAGCGCCAGCGCGACCAGCGGAACCGTCCTCTTCGTCGAGATCATCGTCACCCCAGCACCACGTTCCCGCCGCCGGGGACGATCTCCCCCGCGACCCACGCCCGCTCCCCCGCCCCGTTCAGCGCGGACACGACCCCGTCCGCCTCCGCCGACGGGACGACGGCCACCATCCCCACGCCCATGTTGAAGGCGCGGAACATCTCCCCGCGCTCCACCCCGCCCTCGCGCTGGAGGACGCGGAAGACGGGCGGGACCGTCCACGAACCCAGGTCGAAGCGCGCGTCCACGCCCTTCGGCAGGATGCGCGGCACGTTGTCGACCAGCCCGCCGCCGGTGATGTGCGCAAGACCTCGCACGACGCCCCGGTCGATCAGCGGCATCAGCGGCCGCAGGTACGAGCGATGGACGCGGAGGAGGACGTCGGCCACGCTCCCGGACTCCTCCGGGAACGGATCGTCGACCGACAGCCCCATCCGGTCGAAGACGATCCGCCGCGCCAGCGAGTAGCCGTTCGTATGCAGGCCCGACGAGGCGAGGGCGACGATGGCGTCCCCGACCTCGATCGCGCGGCCGTCGATCACGCGGCCCTCCTCGACGACGCCGACGATGGTCCCCGCGATGTCGTACTCGCCCGCCGCGTAGAAGTCGGGCATCTCGGCCGTCTCGCCGCCCAGGAGCGCGCACCCGTTGGCGCGGCACCCGCGCGCGACCCCGCTCACGATCTCCTCGACGACGCCCGGCTCCAGGCGGCCGACACCCACGTAGTCGAGGAAGAAGAGCGGCCGCGCCCCCTGCACCAGGATGTCGTTGACGCAGTGGTTGACGAGGTCCTCGCCCACGGTGCCGTGGCGCCCCGAGAGGAAGGCGATCTTGAGCTTCGTCCCCACCCCGTCGGTGCTGGCCACCAGGACCGGCTGCGCCACGTCCCGCGGGACGCGGTAGAGCCCGCCGAAGGAGCCCAGCTCCGAGAGCGTGTCGGACGTGGCGGTCGAGCGGACGAGCGCCGCCACCCCCTTCATGGCCTCCGCCGCGGCGTCGATGTCGACGCCGGCGGCGCGGTACGACAGACCGGGCTCAGACACCGGCGTCCACCGGGAGCTCGAAGACGGTCATGTCGCGGAAGTGGCGCGCACGCTCCTCCACCTCGTCGGCGATGAGGTCCTTGAAACGGTCGACCGAGAAGCGCTCCACCGCGAACGACCCCAGCACCGAGCCGTAGACCACCGCCCGCCGCAGGTCGCCGTCGTCGAAGGCGCCGCCGGTGCGCGCCAGGTGGCCCATGAAGCCCCCGGCGAAGGCGTCGCCCGCCCCGGTGGGGTCGAAGACCTCCTCCAGCGGGTAGCCGGGGGCGAAGAAGGTGGACTGCGGGGTGAAGAGGATGGCGCCGTGCTCGCCCTTCTTGATGATCAGGTTGCGGGGGCCCCGGTCCAGGATCCACCGCGCCGCCCGCGCCAGGTTGTGGTCGCCCGAGAGCTGGCGCGCCTCGGCGTCGTTGACCAGGAGGAGGTCGACGCGCGAGAGGAGCTCCATCAGCTTGTCGCGCTTGATGTCGATCCAGAGGTTCATGGTGTCGCACGCCACGAAGCGCGGGCGGTGCACCTGGTCGAGGACGCGGAGCTGGAGCTCGGGGTCGATGTTCCCCAGGAAGACCCACTCGGTGTCGCGGAAGTTCTCGGGGATCTTGGGCGCGAAGTCGGCGAAGACCCCCAGCCGCGTCTCCAGCGTCTCCCGCGAGTTGAGGTCGTACGAGTAGACCCCCGACCAGCGGAAGCTCTCGCCGGGGGCGCGCTCCAGCCCCGCGAGGTCGACGCCGCGCCCCTCCAGGAAGGAGAGCGCCCCGACGGGGTAGTCGTCGCCGACCACGCCGACGAGCTGCACGGGGCAGAAGAGCGAGGCGGCGGCGGAAAAGAAGGTGGCCGAGCCGCCGAGCGCGTCCTCGGCCCGGCCGAAGGGCGTCTCCACGGTATCGAGCGCCACGCTGCCCACGACGAGAAGGGACATGGGTCCTGGAGGTTGGGTTCGGGTTTCTTGAGAATGGGATCAGGAAAGACCGCGCGGCGGGCCCCCC
>DATACF010000245.1:0-6626 GCA_036259235.1 Longimicrobium sp.
ACCAGCCCCGCGAGCGCCAGCGCGGCCGTCCACGCCGCGCGGCGCGCCCCCCGGGGGAGCGCCGCCTCCGCCGCCGCGGCGGCCAGCCCCGCCGCCTGCGCGGTGACGAAGCCGAAGGCGAAGGCCAGCACCGTCGCCGCCGCGCCGTGGAGGGGGACGGGGGCGAAGCGGGCCACGAAGAGCGCCATCCACGCCCCCGAGAGGAGCTGCACCCCCAGCCGCGAGCCCAGGTTGAAGAGGAGGAGCTCGCGCCGCCCCACCGGCGCCGGGAAGAGGAGATCCACCTCGGCCGGGGTGAAGTAGAGGCGCCGCGCCGAGAGCGCGGTGACGACCACCCCCACCATCACCAGCGGTGGCACCGCCAGGCGGAGCGTCGCCGGGGGCTTCGCCAGCCCCGCGTCCTCGAGGGTGGCCCAGAGCTGGAAGGCCACCGCCGCGCCCAGGAAGAGCCCGGTGAGGCCGTAGCTGAAGGCGCCGCGCGGGGTGCGCATCCGCCGCAGGACGTAGCGGACCTTCCCCCGGGCGGAGCGGCGGAGGAGGAGGGGGAGGCCGGGGTTCACGCCTCCGCCGCCTCGAGGCGCGCGCCGTCGCCCTCGGTGACGCGGAAGAAGATCTCCTCCAGCGACGCCCCCGCGCCGTCGGCCGCGAAGCGCGCGCGGAGCTCCCCCGCGGTGCCGCGGAAGAGCATCCGCCCCTCGCGGAGGATGACGTACGAGGTGCAGAGCGGCTCGATCTGCCCCAGGAGGTGCGACGAGAGGACCACCGCCGCGCCGGCCGCCGCGCGCCGCCGCAGCGTCTCGTAGAGGGTGCGGATGCCGCGCGGGTCGAGGCCCGTGAGCGGCTCGTCGAGGAGGAGCGCGGCGGGGTCGTGGAGGAGGGCGCAGGCGATGGCCACCTTCTGCCGCATCCCCCGCGAGAGCTCGTCGGCCATGCTCTCCCTTCGCCCCGACATCTCCAGCTCCTCCAGGAGGGCGGCGGCGGGGGCGGCCCAGTCGCGGACGCCGTAGAGCGCCGCCGTCACCTCCAGGTGCTCCCAGACGGTGAGCGAGCCGAAGAGCTGCGGCTCGTCGGGGACGATGGCGAGGCGGCGCTTGGCCTCCAGGGGGTCGCGGACGACGTCGTGCCCGGCCACCCGGAGGGTGCCCGCGGTGGGGGGGTGGATCCCCGCCACGGCGCGCATGGTGGTGGTCTTCCCGGCGCCGTTGGGGCCCACCAGCCCCAGGATCTCGCCGCCGTGGACGGCGAAGGAGAGCTCCTCGACGGCGAGGCGGCCGGCGTCGTAGCGCTTGGAGAAGCGCGCCACCTCGATGGCGGGGGCCTCCACCGGCGTCAGCTCCCCGGCGGGGTCGGGCGCCCGCCCGGCTTCCACACCGGCGCGGGGCCGTCGGCCAGGAGGCGGGCGGCGCGCACCGCGGCGCGGACCACCTCGGTCATGTGGGCGAAGTCGATCCGCTCCACCTCGTCGCTCGGCTGGTGGTAGTCGCCGTGGAGCCCGTACGACGACAGCGTGTGCCCCGGGATCCCCTTGTAGGCGAAGGCGATGTTGTCGCTGCGGAGGAAGAAATCCTGCCTCGGGCGCGGGTCGGGGATGATGGGGATGCTCTGCGCGGCCAGCATCTCGCCCATGGTGGAGCGCTCATAGCCGGTCAGCCATGCCTTCCCGGGGCCGCCGGCGGCGGTGTCGGGGCGGCCGATCATCTCGATCTGGAGGTCGGCGACCGTCCGCTCCAGGGGGACGACGGGGTGGCCGATGTACCAGTTGGTCCCCGTCATCCCCACCTCTTCGCCCGAGGTGAGGAGGAAGACCACCGTCCGCGCCGGGCGCGGCCCCCGCGAGAGCGCGCGGGCGACCTCGAGGACGGCCACCACCCCCGAGGCGTCGTCGTCGGCGCCGTTGTAGACGGAGTCGCCGTCCACCGCGCGCCCGATGCCCAGGTGGTCGAAATGGGCGCCGATGACCACCGCCTGGTCGCGGCGGGCGGGGTCGGCGCCGCGGAGGATGCCGACGACGTTGACGCCGACGCGGCGGCGCTCGGCGGGGACGGTGGCGGTGTCGGCCCAAGACCCCAGGAGGGCGGGGCGGAGGCGGCCGTTGCGCCCCTCCACGATCCCCAGCGGCATCCGCTGGAAGAAGCCGTCGTCGCCCGCGGGCTCGACGCCGTAGCCCTGGAGCTGCCGGGCGATGTAGCGGGCCGAGCGCCACATCCCCTCCTCGCCGGTGTAGCGGCCGAGCATGGAGTCGTGCGCCAGCGCGTGGAGGTGGTCGCGGACGTCCTCGAGGCGGGTGGCGACGGGCGCCTGCGCGGCGGCGGGGCCGGCGGCGCCGGTGCCGGACTCCGGCCGGGGGCCGGCGGACGGGGCGCAGGCGGCCAGGAGGGCGAGCGCCGCGAGGGCGGCGGGAGACGCGGAACGCCGGGGGTGGTCAGGGCGCATGGAGTGGCCGTGGGGTGACGGGGAATCTGCGCGTCGAGCCGGGGTTACGGCGGAATATGCCGACGCCCGGCGGGCGGGGCAACGCGGGGGCGTTGCGGAACGGATGGTGCGGCGCGAATGTGGGAGGCGCGGTTGAAACTCCGGAGCGTCCGGCTGCGTACCACCCTTCCGGACGGCAGTACCCCTGGACCCCAAGGAGCGCAAGCCATGATTTTCGAGATCTTCGGCCTCGCGGCCGGCGCCATCGGCCTGGTGGCCACGGGTGCCGCGACCGTGGTCGGATACGTCAAGTCGAAGGACTTCACCCGCCGCAAGCTCGCCTTCGTCGACGCGGCGCAGACCTCCGTCGCCCCGGTGCTGGCGGGCGTGGGCACCGCGGTGGTGCTGTCGCCGGTCGTCGCCATCGTTCCCTTCGTGGGCGGCCTGACGGCTCTCGTCGTCGGCGTCGGCGTGGGCGCGGGGGTGCGCGCCGGGCAGCGGCGGAAGATCCAGGCGTAACCACCAGTGCCGAGTGCACAGTACCCAGTGCCCGGTGACGCCGCCGCGTCTTGAGCGCTGAGTCCCGAGTCCTGAGCTCCCGCTTCCGGGGCTCGGGTTGGAGCGCCCTTCGCCGGATGACGGCGGGGGGCGCTCTTGCGTCTGTGAGGCAAGATCCTGCCGGGTCCGGTTGAGGTGCCGGTCCTGTTGAAACCGGGTCTGGAACGGCACGAAGTCCGCCTGCGCGACGCCTGCGCGGACTCCCTCGGGCGGCATTCGTGCGTGGGGCGGGCGGATGTGTGACGGCTATCGGCGGGGGTGGGGGGGCGCGATATTGGCGGCGGCGTGATCGCGATTCCTACGCACCCCGGATTCATCGATGAAGCGTATCCTCCTCCCGCTCTCGTTCTGTCTTTCGATGGCCGCGTGCGCGACCGCTGCGGCGGGGCGGCCGGCGCAGGCGGGGATTCCCGATCACGCGGCGGTGGTGGCGGCCGCGAACGGGCTGTTCGACGCCATGCGCGCCCGCGACACGGCGGCGATCCGCGCCATGTTCCTCCCGTCGGCGCCGATCGTCTCGATCGGCCGCCGGCAGAACGGGGAGGCGGTGGTGGAGGCGCAGGGCGTCGGCGACTTCCTCCCGCAGATCGCCGCGGCGCCGGGGACGCTGGACGAGCGGATGTGGGACCCCGAGGTGCGCGTCGACGGCGACCTGGCGACGCTGTGGGCGCCGTACGACTTCCACTTCGGGGGCGAGTTCAGCCACTGCGGCGTCGACACCTTCCAGCTCGTGCGCGTGGACGGCCGGTGGCGCATCGCCGCGCTCAGCTACACGGGGCGCCGCGAGGGGTGCCCGCCCGCGCCGCCGCGGTGACGCGGCCGCGCCGGCCGCCGCCTCTCCCGATGAACGCTCCTTTCCTCGACCTTCCGGCCGTCCCCCGCCTGGTCTTCGCCGCGCCGGGGACGGGGGAGGGGAAGACGACGGTGGCGGCGGCGGCGATGGCGCTGCTGGCCGAGCGGGGCCTGCGGGTGGCGCCGTTCAAGGCGGGGCCCGACTACATCGACCCCGGCCACCACCGCGCCGCCGCTGGCCGCGCCAGCCGCAACCTCGACGCGTGGCTCCTCCCGCCGGACACGCTGCACGCCCTCTTCCGCCGCGCCACGACGGGCGCGCGCGCGGCGGACGTGGCGGTGGTCGAGGGGATGATGGGGCTCTTCGACGGCGCCTCCGCCACGGACGCGGCGGGGTCCACGGCGGCGCTGGCGAAGACGCTGGCGGCGCCGGTCGTCCTCGTCCTCGACGTGTGGACCATGGGGCGGAGCGCGGCGGCGGTGGTCCACGGGATGGCGACGTTCGATCCGCATCTCCCCCTGGCGGGCGTCATCCTGAACCGAGCCGCCGGGCCGGGGCACTTCGCCCTCTGCCGCGACGCCATCCAAGCGGCGGCCTCCGTCCCCGTCCTCGGCTGGCTCCCCGCCGACGCCGCCCTCGCCGTCCCCGAGCGCCACCTGGGGCTCGCGCCGGCGGGGGAGCGGTCCATCGACCTCGACCGCCTGAAGGACGCGGCGCGGGGGACGCTGGACGTGGACGCGCTCCTCCGGATCGCCCGCGCCGCGCCGCCGCTCCCGGTTCGTCCCGATCCGCTCCCGCCGCGCGTTGATTCTCACCGCGCGACCATCGCCGTCGCGCGGGACGCGGCGTTCGACTTCTACTACGAGGACAACCTCGACCTCCTCCGCGACCTGGGGGCGGAGCTCCGCTTCTTCTCGCCGCTGGAGGACGCGCGGCTCCCGGAGGACGCGGACGCGCTCTACCTGGGCGGCGGCTACCCCGAGCTGCACGCCGCGCGGCTGGCCGGGAACGCGGCCATGCGGGCGGAGGTGGCGCGCTTCGCCGCCTCGGGGCGGCCGGTGTACGCCGAGTGCGGGGGGCTGATGTACCTCTCCGAGGCGCTGGTGGACGTGGACGGCGCGCGGCACCCGATGGCGGGCGTCGTCCCCGGTGTGTCGGTCATGCGGACGCTCACGATCGGCTACCGCGAGGTGACGGCGCTGGGGGACACACCGCTCGCCGGGGCGGGGTGGACGGTGCGCGGGCACGAGTTCCACCACTCGACGCTGGAGCCGCCCGCGCCCCGCCCGGCGTACCGGCGGAAGGACGGCGCGGAGACGGAGGGCGCCGTCGCCGGGCCGGCGGACAACGTGCTGGCTTCGTACGTCCACGTGCACTTCGGCGCCGACCCGCGCCTGGCCGCGCGGCTGGTGGCGCGCGCCGCCGCCGCCCGGGCGAACGACACGCTTGCGGCCCCGGCCGAGGGCGCCGCATCTTCCCCCGTGGGAGGTGATCCATGAAACGACTCGTCCTGCTCCTCGCCGCCCCCCTGGCGGCCCCGTCCGCGCTGGCGGCCCAGCACGACCCCGCCGCCGACACCTTTCCCCGCGTCCAGCCGCCGATGCTGGCGCCCTACACGGGCGACCGGGGGACGGAGACCCTGGCGGGCGCCGCCGAGGGCGCCCTCGCGGGGGCCGTCTACGGCGCGGTGCTCACGCAGACGCACCCCCAGTGCATCCTCGAGCGGACGGCCGCCGGCGGCGCCCTGAGCGGCGCGGTGCACGGCGCCGTCGTGGGCGGCATCCGCGGCTTTCTGGGAAAGCGCCGCCCGCCGATGCCGACGCGCACGGCGGCCCGCCTCCCGCACCCAGCGGTGCGTGGCGCCGGCGGCCCCCACCCCGACCGCGTCCCGTCCGGCGAGCCGGAGATCCCGATCGCCGACCGCGAGTGCCTGGCGGGGCGCACGGACCCGAGCGAGTCGCGCTGACGCCGGGTCGAGTGCGTCGGAACGCGCCGCCCCGGCCGGGGTCTCTCTCCCGGCCGGGGTCTTCGCGCGCCCGGGCGTGAACCGACGGTGAGGGACCGCGCGCCGCGGGCGCGCGCGAGGAGGCTTTTCCGAGGAGGGGCGATGATCCGGCTGGGGGTGACGGGGACCGACACGGCGGTGGGGAAGACGTTCGTCTCCACCGTCCTGCTGAAGATGATGCGCCGCCGCGGGCTGAAGGTGGCGGCGATGAAGCCGGTGGAGACCGGCGTCTCGCCCAGCGACCCGGCGAGCGACGCCATGCGCCTCCGCGACGCGGCGGGGAACGACGACCCGATCGAGCGGGTGCGCCCCCTCCTGCTGGCCGAGCCGCTGGCGCCGTGGGTGGCCACCGCGCGCGGGGGGACGCGGGTGGACCTCGACGCCCTCGACGCCGCCTTCCGCGCCCTCTGCGAGGGGCGCGACGCGGTGCTGGTGGAGGGGGCCGGGGGGCTCCTGGTGCCGCTGACCCGCGAGGTGGCGTACGACGGGCTCTTCGTGCAGTGGGACCTGGACACCGTGGTGGTGGCCGGGAACCGCCTGGGGGCCATCAACCACACGCTGCTGACCGTGCGCGCCGCCCACGACGCGGGACTCAGGGTGCGCGGCGTCGTCCTCAACACCCTCTCCCCCGACCCGCCGGGGATCGCCGAGAGCACCAACCTGGAGGTGCTGGCCGACCTCCTGGCCCCCATCCCCGTCCTCCCCCTCCCCTGGCTCCGAAAGCGCGAGGAGTCGTACGTCCTCGAGATCGCCGAGGAGAACGGCCTGGGCGTCCTGATCGCCGATCGCGAGGCCCCGTCGTGACCTCGGGGTCCGCCGCGCCGGTGGAGCCCGCCGCCGTCGCCCCGCGCGACCGTC
>DATACF010000246.1:0-3462 GCA_036259235.1 Longimicrobium sp.
CCGATCGCCGCCGCCATGGGCTCGGCGACCATGTAGACCTCCTTGGCCCCCGCCGCGTGCGCGCTCGACCGCACCGCGCGGCGCTCCAGCTCGGTGATCCCCGAGGGGACGCCCACCACCATGGTGGGCTTGAGCTTGAGGAACCGCTTGGAGGTCACCGTGGTCAGGAAGTAGCGGAGCATGATCTCCGTCACGTCCACGTCGGCGATCACGCCGTCCTTCAGCGGGCGGATCGCGGTGACCCCTTCCGGCGTCCGGCCCAGCATCCGCTTGGCCTCCAGCCCGATCCCCTTGATCCGGTTGCTCGCCTTCTCCATGGCGACCACGGACGGCTCGTTCAGGACGATCCCCTCGCCCTTCACGTAAACGAGCGTATTCGCCGTCCCCAGGTCGACGGCGATGTCGTTGACCGGTATGAAGCTCCCGGACTTCAGCCAGCGGAAGGCCATCACGTTCTCGCAAGGAAGCTGCGGGCGGTCCGCGAGGGGCGCCGGCAGGGCGTTAAGCCGTGTGAAAACAGGGGTCTACGAAGCCGGATAAGGTATTTCCACACGCCGGTGCACGCAAGCCGAGCCGCCGCCAGGGTCCATCGCGAGTCCGCGCCGGGTGATGCAGGGGGCATGCCGCGCCCGGCCGCGGCGCGGCGCCCCGCTCCGGGGTTGCAGATCCCGCCGGCCGCGGCTATATTGGCCCCGATGCGGTTTGGGCGGGCGCCTACCGGCGGACCGCCGTTGCAAGTGGGGAGCGCAACCGCCCCACTTTTTTGTTTTCTATAGCACCGGGGACGGGAGGGCGCCATGGCGGGGGACGCTCTGACCGCGGAGCTGGAGCGGCGGGTGGAGGAGCTCGGGTACGAGATGGTTGAGCTGGAGCGCGCCGGCAGCCGGGCGCGTCCCATCCTCCGCCTCCGCATCGACCTCCCGGACTCGCGCCCCGGCGAGCCCGGCGTCTCGCTGGACGACTGCGCCCGGGTGAGCCGCGCGCTGGAGCCCTTCCTGGACGCCCGCGACGACCTCTCCGACCGCTACGTCCTGGAGGTCTCGTCGCCCGGGGTGGAGCGGCCGCTGGTGCGGCGCCGCGACTGGGAGCGCTTCGCCGGCTCCGAGGTGCGGCTGAAGGGGAAGGAGCCGCTCGCCGGCCGGGCCCGCACGCTGCAGGGCGTGCTCCTGGGGCTGGGCGGCGAGGAGCGGGTCCGCCTGCGGCTCCCGGACGGCGAGGAGGTGGAGGTCCCCCTCGCCGAGGTGTCCGGCGCGAACCTGGTCCATCGTTGGTGACGGGCCGCCCGACGCGGTCCCGCGGGATTCACAGGACATCACCGGCAGGCATCCGGCCATGAACAACGCGACCCAGATCATCGCGGCCTTCCGCGAGATGACGGCGAACAAGTCGATCTCGCGCGACGAGCTGTACGACCTCATCAAGGACGGCATGCTCGCCGCCCTCGCCAAGCGCTACGGCCCCAACGTGGAGGCCGAGATCAACATCGACGAGGCGTCGGGGCGCATCGACATCGTCGTCCTCAAGGAGGTGGTGGCCGAGGTCGAGGACCCCTCCCGCGAGGTGTCGCTGGAGGAGGCCCGCTGGGACGACCCCGAGTTCGAGGTCGGCGACATCCAGGAGGTCCCGGTCGAGTTCGAGCAGTTCGGCCGCAACGCGGTGATGGCCGCCAAGCAGCGCATCCTCCAGCGCGTCCGCGAGGGCGAGCGCCAGAAGATCCGCGACGAGTACGAGGACCGGGTCGGCGAGCTGCTCTCCGGCGAGGTGCAGCAGGTGGAGCGCGGCAAGCTGGTGCTCCTCCTGAACCGCTCCCGCGAAGCCGACGCCATCATCCCCTGGAAGGAGCAGAACCCCCGCGAGCGCTTCCGCCAGGGGGAGGCGATCCGCGCCGTGCTCAAGAAGGTGGAGGAGACGCCCAAGGGCCCGCGCCTGATCTTCTCCCGCGCCGATCCCATGTTCGTGGCCGCGCTCTTCCGCCTGGAGGTGCCGGAGATCCAGCAGGGGATCGTGGAGATCCGCGGGGTGGCCCGCGAGGTGGGGGGGCGCAGCAAGCTGGCGGTCTCCTCGCGCGACGAGTCCATCGACCCCGTGGGCGCCTGCGTGGGGCTCAAGGGCTCCCGCGTCCGCGCGGTGGTGCAGGAGCTGGGCGGCGAGCGCATCGACATCGTCCCCTGGCACCCCGACCCGGAGGTGTTCACCAAGCGCTCCCTCGCCCCGGCACGGGTCGCCAAGGTGATCTCCGACTACGACCGCCGCGTGATGACGGCCATCGTGGACGAGGACCAGCTCTCGCTCGCCATCGGGCGCAACGGGCAGAACGTCCGCCTGGCCTCGCAGCTCATCGGCTGGCAGATCGACCTGTACGGCTCGCGCGAGTGGCTGGAGCGCGGCGCCGACCTGGCGCTGTTCGGCGGCGGCGGGGGCGAGTACGATTCCAGCGACTTCCCGCTCCGCGAGCTGGAGCTGGCGCCCGCGACCCTGGCGGCGCTGGAGGCGGCGGGCTACAATACGTTTTTTGACGTGATCGATCTGGAGCGGGAGGACCTGCTCCGCATCCCCGCCATCGGGGCGGCAGAGGCGGACCGCATCCTCGCCCTGATCGACGAGCTGACCGTGGAGGACGAGGAGGCCCCCGCCGAGGAGGCCGTCCCCGCCGACGACGCGGAAGGGTACACGGCGGAGGGATGACCCGCGCCCGCCGGAGGTCCGGCGAGCCCCGCCGGGTGGCGAGGCCCCCCGAGGAGGAGCTTCTCGACCTCCTGGGCCTCGCCGCCCGCGCGGGCGCGGTGCTTACGGGCACCGACACCGTGCGGCGGGGTATCCGGGACGGGGACGTGGTCCACGTCGTCATCGCCGCGGACTCCTCCCCCACGCAGCAGCAGAAGCTGGTGCCGCTCCTGGAGGCGAGGGGGGTCCCCCACGGGATCCTCCTCGACCGGGAGCGGCTCGGCGCGGCCCTCGGAAAGGGCCCCGTTTCGGCCGCCGGCCTCACGAACCGAGGCTTCGCAGGGCGCGCCGCCGAGCTGGCGGCCGCGATCTCGTCCCCGCAGGATTAAGAGCACAGGAGGAAGCTGGACCATATGCGTGTGTACGAAGTAGCTAAGGAGCTCAACGTCTCCTCCGAAGCACTGGTGCACCTCCTGCGGGAGATGGACATCCCTGTGCGCAGCCACATGACGCCGCTCCCCGACGAGCACGTCGCGCGGCTCCGGGCCCGTCTAGAGCGCGAGCGGCGCCACGGGCACCACTCCACGGAGGAAGCGCTGGAGGCCGTCATCGGCGAGGCGTCCGCCGGTCCGAAGCGGCGCCGCCGGCGCCGCGAGGAGCGCGACGACCAGGTGGAGGCGGAGGCCGCGGAGCCCGCGGCCGAGACCCCCACGGAGGAGGTCCCCCTCGCCGCGGCCGACTCGTCCGCGTCTCCCGCGGCCGACGCCGCCGAGGCCATCGCCGCGGAGGCGGCCATGG
>DATACF010000247.1:0-4935 GCA_036259235.1 Longimicrobium sp.
CCGCTCCCGGATGTCCTCCCAGACCACCTCGTAGTACTTCTCGCGCTCGAGGTGCGCGAGCAGCTCCTGCTTGAGCGCTTCGGCCTGACTGCGGTATTCGGCCGAGGTGGCAAGCTTGTCGATGAATTGCTCCGTGGCCGCGTCGAACTGGCGCCGGATCTCGTGCCCCGGGTTCTGCGCGACTTCGTGCAGCAGCGCGATGATCCCGGCGACGAACTTGGCGACGATGTAGCGATCGATGGCCCGCGGAGTGTATTTCGAGGCCGCACCGAATTTTTCGGTGATGGTGGTCTCATTCGCGACCAGCCAGGCTTCGAGCGCATGCAGCGCCCGGTCGAGCAACGCCTGGTGGCGCCCCCCGGCAGTGAGCGTGCTCAGCACCCCGCTCGCCCCATCCTACCTGTGGAAGGCAGCGCGTCCCTCCTCCGCTCCCTTCCGCGCTCACGCACTCACGCACTTCCGCACCTTCGCACCCCCGCGCTCCCATGTCCCGCATCGGCATCGTCGGCGCCGGCCTCAGCGGCCTGGTGACCGCGAAGACGTTCCTGGAAGAAGGGTTCGACGTGACGGTCTACGAGACGGAGGACGAGGTGGGCGGCGTCTGGGCCCGCGCGCGCCGCTACCCCGGCCTCAGCACCCAGAACCCGCGCGACACCTACGCCTTCTCCGACTTCCCCATGCCCGCCGCCTACCCGGACTTCCCCTCGGGCGAGCAGGTGCAGGCGTACCTGGCGGCCTACGCCGACCGCTTCGGCGTCACCCCCCGCCTGCGGCTGGGGACGCGGGTCGACGAGGTGAGCCGCCGCCTCGACGGCCGCCCCGGGTGGCGGGTGCGGGCGACGCGCCTGGCCGATGGCATGGCCACGGCGGACGACTTCGACTGGGTGGTGATCTGCAACGGGGTCTTCAGCGCGCCGTACCTCCCCGACCTCCCCGGCGCCGGGGCCTTCGCCGCCGCGGGGAGCCGGGCGATGCACTCCACCGCCTTCGGCGCCGCGCGCGACGTGGCGGGGAAACGGGTCGTCGTCGTCGGAATGGCGAAGTCGGCGTGCGACGTGGCGGCGGCGGCGGCGGGGGAGGCGGCGGAGACGACGCTGGTCTACCGCCGGGCGATGTGGAAGATGCCGAAGCGCTTCTTCGGCTTCCTCCACCTGAAGTACGTGCTGACGACGCGCTTCAGCGAGTCGCTCTTCCGCTACCGCGAGCTGCGGGGGTTCGAGCGGGGGCTGCACACGGTGGGGAAGCCGTTCGTCTGGCTCTTCTGGCGGGGGATCGAGCGGGTGCTCCGCGCCACGCACGGGCTGGACGCGTGCGGGCTGGTCCCGGAGGAGCGGATCGAGGACGTGGTGAGCTGCAACCTGAGCCTGGCGGCGAACGGCTTCTACGAGCACGTCCGCGCCGGGCGCATCCGGCCGGTGAAGGGGGAGCCCGCGCGCTTCCACCCGGGCGCGCTGGAGCTGGCGGACGGGACGCGGGTGCCCGCGGACGTGGTCGTCTTCGGCACCGGCTTCCGGCAGGGGGCGCCGTTCCTGGCCGCGGAGGCGCTGGGGCGGATCGTGGACGAGGAGGGGACGTTCCACCTCTTCCGCAACGTCCTCCACCCCGACGTGCCGCGGCTGGCGTTCGTCGGCTACAACAGCAGCCTCTACTCGCAGCTCACCTCCGAGATCGCCGCGCGGTGGCTGGCGCGCCACGCGCTGGGCGAGGTGGCGCTCCCGCCGCGCGCCGCCATGCTGGCCTCGGTGGAGGCGCGGCTGGCGTGGCTGAAGCGCGAGCGCCCGGGCGGGGTGGCGAGCGGGACGTGCCTGGTCCCCTTCACCTTCCACTACGTGAACGACCTGCTGGCGGACCTGGGCGCGCGCACCTGGCGCACCCGCAACCGCCTCCGCGAGTTCCTGATGCCCGTCGATCCGTCCGTCTACGCGGACCTCAAGGCCGAGCTCGACGCGAAGCGCGCGCGGAAGGCCCCGCCCCGCGAGCCCGCCCTCGCCCGCGGGGAGGCGACCGTCCGCGAGGGGGCGGGCTAAAACAACGAATCTCTCACAGGGGGCACAGGGGACACGGGGGAGCTCGTCGCATGGACGAAGCTCCCCTGTGTCCTCCGTGCCCCCTGTGTGAGACCTGGCCGTTCAGAAGTACGCGACGGCGAGGAAGGCGAGGGCGACGAGGAGGACGATGACGACGATCACCCCGCTGGAGAGCCCGAGACGCGACGCGCTCGGGTCGCCGATCCGGCCGTGGGCGACGTCGGGGTCCGACTCGTCGAGCCGGTTGGGGTCGGGGCCGCCGGTCGACACGTCAGCGCTCCCCCGGCGAGCCGCCGCCGCCCTCTTCGGGCGAGACGGAGGGGTCGGCGCCGCCCTCGTCGGGCGAGGGGCCTTCGTCACGGTGGCGGAGGCTCTTGGCCGCCAGCTCGCGCTCGCGCTCCGTGAGCACCGGCGCGTCCTCGCCGCCCGCCCCCGTCTCCTCGCCCGCGTAGTTGCTTCCACGCTCTTCCTGCATCGCTCCTCCTCGGCGTTCCGGGTCCGCCGGAGGGGAGCAAGAGGCATTCCCGGCGGGCGGATACGATTTGGAGCGGCGCCCGGCCGGCTCTCGTGGTTGACAGGGACCGCCCCTCGTCACACGTTTCGAGACTTCCCGTTCCAATCCATCCCCCCCGGAGGACGACATGAACATGAAGAAGCGGTTTCGCTCCGTGCTCCTCGCGCTCACGGCCCTCGGCGTCGCGAGCGCCTCGCCCACGCGGGAGGCGGCGGCCTTCACCCCGTTGAACATCACCGACGTGTACTGCCTGCCCAACGGCGCCAGCTACGGCGGAGGAGGCACCGGATCGTGCGTCGCGACCGTGACCGGGGGCACGGGGGTCTACACGTACTCGTGGGAGCCGGAGCCGGTCTCCACCAGCGGAAGCCGCGCGCGCATCCCCTGTGTGCTGGGCAGCTACCAGAACGTCTGGCTGACCGTGACGGACAGCAACGGGGCGACCGACTTCTTCGCCACCTCGTTCTTCTGCGGCGAGGGCGCCTAGCCGCCACACGCATCCGCTCGGGAGGGCCGCGGACCGCCTCCGCGGCCCTCCCGCGTTCCCCCCCCGCGTCCGCCGGAGAAATTGCTCGACGGCGATCACCGCGCGCGGACGACGACGCGGGCGCCGACGGGGCGGAGGGCGATGGCGGGCATCGGCGTGACTGCGAGCGTGCCAGAGGCGCGGCTACCAGAACCTCCACCACGGCCGCTTCTTCCGCGGCGACGACTGGAGGACGACGCGCTGGAGGTGGGCGGTGCCGCGCGCGTAGCCGGCGAGGACGGCGTCGAGGTCGGTGCCGAGGTCGAGGACACGCTCGAGCTGGGGATCGTAGGTGACGAAGTCGCCCTCGTCCTCCAGCACCTCCAGGTACCGCCAGACCTCCCACACGGTGCGGCGCGCATCCTCGCCGTGGTGCCAGTAGGGGACGGTGAGGTCGGCGGTCTCGTCGTAGAGGGCGATCTGGATCCCGTTGCCGTCGTCGGGGCCGTTGAGCTCCAGGTGGCGCCAGCGGCGGCGCGCCTCCTTCACCGTCATCCCGCTCTTGCGCGCGATCGCGGCGTGGTCGAACGGGTAGACCTGGAGCTCGGGGTTCACCGCCACCAGCGCGGCGGCCAGCGACTGCTTCCGCTCCTCCTTGTCGGGGTCGGGCTTCCCCGGGTTCATCTCGTCGTCCGCCTCGTCGAGGAGGCGCCGCGCGAGGACGACGGGGTCGTCGCCGTCCTTCGGCCGGAAGAGGAAGAAGTCGTAGCTCATGCGGACGTCGGAGGCTCCGGGGCGAGGGGCAGGACTTTTCTTTTTTTACTTGTCCCACGTGTAGCTGTACGTCTTCCGGTCTACCTGGCTCACGGGGCGCGGCGCGCCGCCGCCCGGGGTGGGCTCCACGAGGCGGAGCGTCTGCACCACCGTGACGCGGTGGGGGCGGAGGGTGGCGGGCTCGACGACGGCGTCGACGCGCGTCTCCTTGACGGCGTCGCGGGCGGCGGCCTCGGCCTGGCCGGCGGTGGCGCCCATCTGCGTCACGGCGTCGACGAGGGCGCGGCGGAAGGGCTCGGGCTCGGGGCTCGACGTCAGCCGCATCTCCACGCACCGCGCCTCGGCGGCGCCGGGCGTGCAGGGGACGCGCTTCCCCATGGCGAAGGCGAGGCGGGTGGGGATCGCGAGCGCGGGGTTGAGCGGGCTGGGCTCCTGGACGGTCCCGGTGATCTCCTCGCCGGGCGTCACCTCGACGCCGACCCACATTCCCACCTGCGCCTCCCACTCCTGCTGCGCCAGGGCCTCCAGGACGCGGTCCGGCGTGACCTGCTCGAGCACCTCCAGGGCGCCGGGCGGCGTGTCGCGCATGTTGGCGGCGATGACGCGGGTGAACATGGCGCCCAGCAGCGTCCGCGCCTGCGCCAGGTCCTCGACCCGCGCCAGCGCGCCGTCGGGCTTCACGATGTAGGCCGGGAGGACGTGGATGGCCTGCGTGACGTTGCGCAGGAACCCGTCGCCGCCGGGGAGGTCGGGGACCTCGACCCAGGCGAAGTCGGCCCACGCCACCCGCCGCCCCTCCGGGTGCGCCTCCACCTTCCACGTGTGCGCGAAGCGCGAGCGGATGCTGTCCACCCGCGCCGCCGTGCGCCGGACGCGCACCTTCTCGACCTCCACCCGCGCGCTCGTCCCCGTCGCCCACCCGAAGCGGAGCGCCACGGTGGTGTCGGCCTGCGCGGCCAGCGGCGGCGCGAGGAGGAGGGCGGTGATCAGGGACGCGGCGGAGGAAGCGAGGCGCATTGCGAGGGCAGCGGAGGAGAGGGAGGACGGGAGACGTGCCCCCGGAGGGAAGCGGGCGCGGAGGGAAGAGTATGTCGCATCGGCGGGGCGGCGACAAGAGATTCGGGCGCGAGAGGCGGGGGGGGGGGGGGGGGGGG
>DATACF010000248.1:0-1574 GCA_036259235.1 Longimicrobium sp.
GGTCTGGGTGACGGCCCCCGCCGAGGTGGGACCGGCGCTGGCGGAGCGCGCCGCCGCCGTGACGCGGCAGCGCCGCGCGTACCGCGCCACCCGGGCCCGCGTCGAGCACGACCTCTCGCTCTTCGAGCCGCACGCCGCCCGGCGCGCCGTCGTCTCCGACGCCTACCTCGCCGCCCTCCTCGGCGTCCTCCCCGACCCCGTGATCTCCATCGACGACGAGGGGAACGTCCTCTCCTGGAACGCCGCGGCCGAGGCCGTCCTGGGCCGGCCGCGGCACGAGGCGGTGGGGCGCCGGCTCACGGACCTTCTCGGTCCCGGGAGCGGCGGCCCCCTGGACCGTCTCCCGGGCGCGGCGCCGGAGGAGCCGGCACGGGGCGAGATCCGGTTCCGGAGGCGGGGGGGAGACGAGGGGATCGCCGAGCTGGTGGTCGCGCGGGTGGAGGCCGCGGGCCACCGCGTCCGCACCGTGGTGCTGCACGATCTTACCGATATGCGCCGGGCTCAGGAGGACCTCGAGGCCCAGGCGTCGGAGCTGGAGGCGCAGGCCGCCGAGCTGGAAGCGGCGCAGCTGGAGCTGGAGATGTCGAACGACGAGCTCCGGCGCGCCAACGAGCAGCTGGCGGAGCAGACCCGGGAAGCGGACGAGGCGAACCGGGCCAAGACCGAGTTCCTCTCGGCCATGAGCCACGAGCTGCGCACCCCGCTCAACGCGATCGGCGGCTACGTGGACCTGATCGAGATGGGGATCCGCGGGCCGGTGACCGGCGAGCAGGAGGCGGACCTGAAGCGGATCAAGCGCGCCCAGCGCCACCTGCTGTCGCTGATCAACGACGTGCTCAACTTCGCGAAGCTCGAGATCGGGCACCTGGAGATCGCGCGCGAGCCCGTGCCGGTCGCGGCGCTGATCGCCGACGTGGAGCCGCTGGTGGCGCCGCAGCGCGAGGAGAAGGGGCTGGCCTACGCCTTCGAGCCGTGCGGCCCCGCCGTCCGCGCCTGGGGCGACGCGGAGCGCATCCAGCAGATCCTGCTGAACCTGCTCACCAACGCCGTCAAGTTCACCCGCGCCGGCGGGCGCATCGCCGTCGACGTCGACGTGGAGGAGGCGCGGCTGCACGTGCGCGTGCGCGACACCGGGCGGGGGATCCCCCCCGAGAAGCTGAAGTCCGTCTTCGACCCGTTCGTACAGATCGACCGGCACCGGACCGACGAGAGCCAGCAGGGGGTCGGCCTGGGGCTCGCCATCAGCCGCGACCTGGCCCGCGCCATGGGCGGGGAGCTCTCGGCCGTCAGCGTGCCGGGCGAGGGATCCACGTTCGTGTTGACGCTGCTCCGCGCGCCGGACGCCGCCGTGCCGGGCCGGGAGTGAGCCGGGCCGCGCTCCGCGGACTCACCGTCCCGCGCCGGGCCTCGCGGTGAGGGCGAGGGAGTCGAGCCAGCGCGACAGGCGCGCCGCCGCGGGCGACAGGTTCTCGCGCTCCCAGTCGCCGGTCTGCCGGAGGAGGACCTCGCGGTACACGCCGGACGCGTCGGGGAGGAAGCACCGGCGGACGGTGGCGCCCATGTCCGCGCCCCGG
>DATACF010000249.1:0-2339 GCA_036259235.1 Longimicrobium sp.
CGAGCGCGGCGACCCGATCGGTCTCCTTCAGGCGGGCATGGGCGACGCCGCGGATCGTAGATGGACCGTCCGCGAACGGGGCGATGGCGGCGAGGGTCTGGGCGGTGTCGGAGATGGCGTTCATATCGAGGTCGACCGCCCGTAGCCTGCCGCCTTCCGGTCCGGACACCTCCGTGTAGTCGTCCGCAACAACGACCGTGCATCCCATCGCCTCTAAGGCGTAGACAACGTTGAGATCGCCCTGGGTCGAGCTTCTGCCGAGGCCATCAACGCGGACGCGGCCGCCGGTGACGGCGGCGGCGGCGAAGAAGTAGGAGGCGTTGGAGGCATCCGGCTCGATGGCGTAGGTGCGACCGGTGTACGACTGGCCGGGCGGAACACTGAACGTTCGCCATGTTGTCGTGTCGAGGTTGGCGGTCGCGCCGAAAGCGTGCATGACGCTCGCGGTCATCGGCATGTAGGGCTTGGAGACGAGGTCGCCGGCGACCATGATCTCGATGCCCTGGTCGGCGTACGGCGCCGCCATCAGCAGGGCGGAGAAGTATTGCGAGCTGGCTTCGCCGGGGACGGTGGTGGAGCCGCCGGGCAGTCCGCGGGCGTTCACAACAACGGGGGGACAGTCGGTCCCTGTCTCGCTGACTGCGTCGGCGCCGAGGTCGGCGAGGGCGCTGAGCAGGGGGCCGATCGGGCGCTGGCGCATGCGCGGGATGCCGTCGATCCGGTAGCGACCGTTGCCAAGGGGAATGGCGGCGACGAGGAAGCGCATGGTTGTGCCGGAGTTGCCGACGAAGACGTCCGCCTCTGGGGCGGGGAAGGTGCCGCCGCCGCGGTCCTCCTCCTCGTCGCGGGCGTCCTGGAAGCGTGGGGCGCGCGGCGGGAGCTGGCGCAGGTCCAGGCGCGCCGCGCGGAGCTGCGTTCCTCCGTCCTGGAGGTCGATTCCGCCCGGCGGGCGCTGGAGGGGCTGTCGACGCGCTTCGCCACGCTGGCGGCGCTGGAGGCGGGGGCGCCCGCGTGGCCCGTCGTCCTCGCGGGGATCGCCGAGCACCTGCCGCGCGATTCCTACCTCACCTCCTTCCGCGCCGAGGGCGACAGCATCGTGATGGAGGGCCAGGCGCCGCGCGCCTCGCGGGTGTTCGACGCGCTCCGGGGCGTCCCCGGGATCACGGGGGTGCGCGTGGCCGCCCCCGTCCGCCGCGACTTCCCCGAGGGGGGCGCGCCGGTGGAGCGCTTCGTCCTCTCCGCCCGCCTGGGCGCGTCGTCCGCTTCCAACGCGCCGCCCCGCCTCCCCGCGCAGGCGGGGCCGGACGCGGCGGGAGCGGATTCGTCGCGAGCCGCCACGGGATCGGGAGCGACGGAAGCCACGGGATCGACCGCTTCGACGGGATCGGCCGCGCCGACCGGAGAGGGGGCGCCGCGATGAGCTTCGCCGACATGAGCCCGCGCGACCGGCGGGCGCTGGTGCTGGGCGGGGCCGTGCTGGTCCCCGCGCTCCTCTTCGCGCTCGTCGTCCGTCCCCTGGCCGGCTCGCTGGGCGAGGTGCGCGAGCGGACGCGGATGGAGCGCGAGCTCCTGGCGCGCGAGATGGGGCTCCTCCGGCAGGCGGGCGAATTCCCCGCGCGCCTCGACTCGGCCCGCGCCGCCCTCCGGGCCGAGGCGCCGCGCCTCTTCCGGGGCGTGGACGGCCTCGCCGCCGCGTCGGCGCTGGAGAACTACGTGGGCGAGAAGGCCGAGGCCTCGCGCGTCCTCGTCCGCCGGAGCGAGAGCCGCGAGGGCGGGGCCGAGGGGAGCGGGCTCCTCTCCCTCCAGGTCGACCTCCAGGGCGAGGGCGACCTCCAGGCGCTCCTGACGCTCCTCCGCGGGCTCGACACCGGCACCCGCCTCGTCCGCGTCGACCGCCTCTCGGTGGAGCGCCGCGAGGCCGCGGGGCCCGAGACCGCGCCCCTCTCCTTCACGCTCACCGTCGTCGGCTACACGCTCGGCGTCCCGTCGTCCGCGGCCGATTCGACCGCTTCGTCGGACGATTCCGCCGATTCCGAAGACGCGTCCGAATCCGAAACGGGGGAGGGGCGATGAAGGCGCTCTTCCGCGCCCCGGCCGTCCGCGCGGCCTCCGTGGCGCTCGCCGCCGCGCTCCTCCTCTGCGTCTGGGCGGCGCGGCGGGCGGCGACGCTGGAGCCGCTCCCCGGCGCGAAGCCCGTCGCGGGCGCCGCCACCCCCGTGCGGGTGCCGACGCGGCGGGCGTACCCGGCCGAGTACCTCCTGGTGGCGCTGCGGGGCGACCCGTTCCGCCCCGAGCGGCAGGCGGCGGCGACGCGCTTCCCCCTCCCCGGCGAGCGCGCC
>DATACF010000250.1:0-2397 GCA_036259235.1 Longimicrobium sp.
CCCCCACGGCTGCGCCCGCCCTCACGCCTCCGGCGGCGGGCCGCCCATCACCTGGCGCACCTCGATCGGCATGCCGAGCGGGGCGCCGTCCGGCCCCGGCGCCGCCGAGGCCTGCGCGGCGATCTCGCAGGCGCGCGCGGCCGACTCGACGTCGACGGTCCAGAAGCCGGCGAGGAACTCCTTGGATTCGGGGAAGGGCCCGTCCGTCACCGCCGGCTTCCGCCCCGCGCGCACCACCCTCGCCTTCGCCGGCGGCTCCAGCCCCTGCACCCCCACCAGCTCGCCCGACTCCACGAGCCCCTGGTTGAGGCGCACCAGGTAGTCGAGGTGCGCCTGCCACGCCTCCGGCGGCCACGTCTCGTAGTCGTACCCGCCCCCCGCGTAGGGCACGTTGATCAGCAGCATGTACTTCATCGTCCCACCTCCTTCGAAGCGATCCTGGTGAAAACGGGGCCGCCCGCCGGCCCCTTCGCACAGGAGTCGGAGCCGCCCGCCCCGCCCTCTACATTTCTCCGAGCGCCGCATCGCGAGCGCGGTCGCCGGTCGAAGCCGGCGCGTCGAATGTAGCCGTGGATCCGTCGTGACGCCGTGCGCCGGAGAGCTCCGCGGCGCGATAAATCGCGCATCTACATTGGATTGTGGGATACGCGGCTTCCAGAGAGGAAAGCAGTTGCCGTCGTCGCCCCGCCGTTGCATGAGGGATGCGGGCCCGAAGGGCGAAGACCCGGGCGGAGGGTAATGCGGAGGGGATCGCGATCAGAGGAGAAGACGGAGAAACCATGGAGTCCGCCAGGGGCTTCGCGCCGTTGGAAACGGTAGTATCGTTTCCTACGGCGCCCGCAGCCCGGCCCGGAGCGCAGCGGAGGGACACGCCCAGATCCGCCGTTGCCGTAAGCCGTTGCCGTTGCAGTTGCAGTCGCAGCCGAAGCCGCAGGTGATGGCGACACTCACTCCGACCCATCCGAAGAGCGAGCCGTGAGCCGCAAGATCCTGATCGTGGACGACGACCCGTCGATCCTGGCGACCTTCGAGTACCACTTCCAGCGCCAGAACTTCGACGTCCGCACCGCCGGGAGCGCCGAGGAGGCGCTGGGCGCGGTGCACGACTTCCGCCCCGACCTGGTGGTGACCGACATCCAGATGGGGGGGATGAGCGGCCTCGAGCTCCTGGCCAAGCTGAACGCCGACGCCCCCGACGTCGACGTGGTGGTGATGACCGGCTACGAGGACATGCGCACCACCATCTCCGCCATCCGCGCCGGGGCGTACGACTACCTGGTGAAGCCGGTCGACCTGGAGCAGCTGGAGCTCGTCGTCCACCGCTGCCTCCGCGACCGCGGCGCCCGGGCCCGCGCCGGGTCGGCGAACGGCGCCGCGCCGCGCGACACCCTCGACTACGGGGTGGGGCGCTCGCCGAAGATGATCGAGATCTACAAGCTGATCGGGATGCTGGCCGCCACCCGCACCCCGGTCCTCATCCGCGGCGAGACGGGGACGGGGAAGGAGCTGGTGGCGAGCGCCATCCACAACTTCTCGCCGTGGAGCTCGGAGCCGTTCATCGCCATCAACTGCACCGCGCTCGCCGAGTCGCTCCTCGAGTCCGAGCTCTTCGGGCACGTCAAGGGCGCCTTCACCGGCGCGGTGGGCGACCGGCGGGGGAAGTTCGAGCTGGCCGGGAGCGGGACGATCTTCCTCGACGAGATCGGCGACACCACGCCGGCCTTCCAGGCCAAGCTCCTGCGCGTCATCCAGCAGAAGGAGTTCTACCCGGTGGGCGGCGAGCGGGCGCGGAAGACGCAGGCGCGGGTGGTGGCGGCCACCCACCGGCCCATCGAGGCGCTGGTGCGCGAGGGGAAGTTCCGCGAGGACCTCTACTTCCGGCTGCGGGTCGTGGAGATCGAGATCCCGCCGCTCCGTGAGCGGCGGGAGGACATCCCCATCCTCGCCGAGCACCTGCTGGCGCGGGCGGCGCGGGAGCTGAAGAAGGACGTGCGGGTGATTCCCCCGCGGGTGATGCAGATGTTCGTGGAGTACGACTGGCCGGGGAACGTCCGCGAGATGGAGAACGCGATCCTGCGGGCGGCGGTGCTGGCGCACGGGCCGGCGCTGGCGCCGGAGCAGTTCTCGCTCGCGGCGCCGGGAGCCGCCGGGGGGGCTTCTCCGTCCGCTTCCGGGAATGGCGGCGCCGGCGGGGAGGACGACGGGCTGGGGACGCTGGCCGAGGCGCAGCGGCGGCACGTCGAGCGGGTGCTGGGGCACACGGGGGGGAACAAGAGCCGGGCGGCGCGCATCCTGGGGATCTCGCGGCCTCGCCTCGACCGGCTGCTGGCCGCCTACCAGGGCGGCGTGCCCGTCCCCGACGACGAATAGCGCTGTAGACGCCCGGTCCGCGCGGCC
>DATACF010000251.1:0-2995 GCA_036259235.1 Longimicrobium sp.
AGACGTCGCTGGCGGCATGGGGCGCGGAAGTCGCGGAGGGGCCGGTCTTCGGGGCCGGCGTGGGCGTGGGGCTCTTCTACGACATCCTGCGGGTGGACGTGGCGCGCGGCTTCAACGACGGCGGGCGGTGGGAGCTGATCGTGGAGGCGAACCCGTCGTTCTGGGATTTCCTGTAAGAGGGAGTCCGGCGCGGGGCGGACATCCCCCGGGCGACTGAAGTCGCGGCGTCGCGGCAACAACGGCGCAAAGTCCGCCTGCGCGGACTCCCTCGCGGGCATGGGTGCGCTCGGGCGAGCCCCGGCGTGACGCACGGAGCCCCAAAGTCCCCCTCTCCCGGAACGGGGAGGGTGGCGAGCCTAAAGCGAGCCGGGTGAGGGCCCGCGCGGGGCCCGCCTCCACGCACCGCCGCCTCCGCCACGACAGACCTACGCACTCACGCACTCACGCACTTCGCAGTTGATGATCGACGCCTTCCACCTCCCCGCCCTCCCGCATCCGCCGACGACGACGTGGTCGTTCGGACGGGGGGCGGAGGCGTTCGAGCTGCGCATCCCGCGGCTGTCGGCGGCGCACCTGCGGGCGCAGGTGGGGGCGCTGGTGGAGGCGCGCGCGCGGCACCTGGAGCGGCGGCCGGTGGCGGAGATCGTGGAGGTGATCGACGCGGTGGCGGCGCGGCTCCTCGACCCGGCGGACGTCCTGCGGGTGACCGCCGAGCACGCGCTCCCGGCCATCACCCACTACTCGCCCCCCATGGTCCGCCGGGTCCTCGACCGGATGGCGGCCGACTGGCGCGCGGGGCCCCTGCGCGAGCTCCTCCGCTCGGAGTTCGGCGACCCGCGCGTCCTCGACGGCTTCCAGGCCGAGCCGCGCCACCACGGGCGGGTGGCGGCGTTCGGGCCGCGGCTGGCCACGCACGTCTTCAGCGGCAACGTCCCCGGGGTGGCCGTCACCTCCCTCGTCCGCTCCCTCCTGGTGAAGGCGGCCACGCTGGGGAAGACGGCCGTCGGCGAGCCCCTCCTGGCCGCCCTCTTCGCCCGGGGCGTCGCCGAAGCCGACCCCGGGCTCGGCCAGTGCCTGGCGGTGACCTACTGGCCCGGCGGCGACGAGGAGATGGAGCGCGCCGCGCTGGAGCACGCCGACGCGGTGGTCGTCTACGGCGGCGGCGACGCGGTGGCCGCCGTGCGGGCGCGCACCCCCGCCGCGGCGCGCTTCCTGGGGTACGGGCCGCGGATCTCCTTCGGCGTCGTGGGGCGCGGCCGGCTCACCGAGGAGCGCGCGGCCGACGCGGCGTGCTCGGCGGCGCTCGACGCCTCCACCTTCGACCAGCAGGGGTGCGTCTCGCCCCACCTCTTCTACGTCGAGGAGGGGGGCGAAGTGGGCCCCGCCGCCTGGGCCGCCCTGTTGGCGCGCGAGATGGCCGCCGTCGAGCGCGACCTCCCCCGCGGGCAGCTGGCCCCCGGTGAGGCCTCGGCCATCCGCCAGCTCCGCGCCGAGGCCGAGTTCGCCGAGGCCGGCGGGAGCGGCGCCGCCCTCCACGCCTCGCGCGAGGGGACGGCGTGGACGGTGATCTTCGACCCCGACCCCGCCTTCTCGGCCTCGTGCCTCAACCGGGTCGTCCGCGTCAAGCCCGTCGCCTCCCTCGCCGACGTCCCCGCGCTGGTGGCCCCGTACGCCTCCGTCCTCCAGACCGTGGGCGTCACCGCCGGCGCGGAGGAGGCGACGGAGCTGGCGGCGGAGCTGGGACGGCTGGGCGCCAGCCGCGTCGTCCCCCTGGGCCGGATGGCGTGGCCGCCGCCCTTCTGGCACCACGACGGGCACCCACCGCTCCGCGACCTCGTCCGCTGGTGCGACCTGGAGGACTGAAGAAACACCCGGTCTCACGCAGAGCAGCAGAGACAGCAGAGGAACTGCCACGGTTCCCTGCTGTCTCTGCTTTTTCAGTGCGAGACAAGCTTTTACGACCCGGTCTCTCACAGGGGACACAGGGGGCACAGAGGATCGGTTCCCTGTGTCCCCTGTGCGTCCTGTGAGAGACCTGCCGTTTACGGATTCGGCATGGAAGACCAGCCCGCCTCACGCAGGGGGAGCAGAGGAAGCAGGGACCCCCCTCTGCTGTCTCTGCTGCTCCGCGTGAGACCTGTTTTTACGGGAGTCGGGACCGCCCGGATGCCGGGGAGCCGCGACGAATCGCCCGAAGTCCCGTAACAATCGTCGTTTGCGTAATTTAGCCCCGCCCGGTGGCACGGGCGTTGCTCTCCGGCGAAGGGATCGGAGCCGGCTCCCGGCCTCCGGCCGAGCCACCCTCGCAAACGACGGCGGACGCCATGTCCCTGCACCTCTTCAGCACCCCGGTCCAGTGCACCCAGTGCGGCACCGTGGTCGACGACCCCACGGTGGACCGCTGCCCCAAGTGCGGCGCCCTCCTCAAGGAGCGGCGCGCGCCGCGGCGGCTGGCGGGGGTCGAGCAGCGCTACGGGATGCTCCGCGTCCTCCTGGGGGTGATGCGCTTCCTGGGGGTCATCGTCGTGGTGCTGGGGGGGATGATCTTCTTCTCGACGCTGGGCGAGGACGGCCTCAGCGGCTCCACCAGCACCGCCATCCTGGTGGGCGCGGTGGTGGTCGCCGTCGCGCTCTTCGCGCTGGCGGGGATGTTCGACCTCCTGATCGACATGGAGGAGAACACCCGCTCCTCCTTCCGCCTCCAGCAGCTGATCGTCGAGGAGCTCCAGGAGGCCAACCGGGGGCACGCCCCCGCCGCCGCCGCCGCGCCCTCCGACCTGACTCTCGTCCGGCCCGCCGAAGCCCCGGCGGGGCAGGCCGCCAAGCTCTGACGCTCGACGCCCCAACGCGAAAGCAGTGATGACACCGCAGTCGAAGAAGATCGCCCTCCGCGCCTCCGTCGTGGCCGTCACGCTGGCCACCGGCGGCGGGCTGATGGCCGCCCGCGCCGCCCGCATCGCCGACGCGGGCGCCGCCGCCCGCCTGGCCCCGGCCG
>DATACF010000252.1:0-20833 GCA_036259235.1 Longimicrobium sp.
GCGCGCCGGCCGGATTCCGATTCTCGGTACCGCCAATCTATCACCGACGCTGGTAAATGAGAACCGTTCTCATCCTGCCGACACGAGCGGCCGTCTGGACCACCACCTCCTGCACGCCGTCGATCACGAACTGCACGCCGATGACCATGACGATGAGCCCCATCACCCGCTCGATGGCGTGCATCCCGGTGAGCCGGAGCTTCCGCGCCACCGCCGGCGCCACGTGGAGGAGGAGCCACGCCGCCAGGAGGACGGCGACGATCACCCCGTAGACGGTGGCCTGCGCCGCCGGGGTGCGCGCCTGGGCCAGGAGGGTCAGCACGGTGGTGATGGCGCCGGGGCCGGCCAGCAGCGGGATCCCCAGCGGGACGACGCCCACGTCGTCGACGGCGCGGCTCTCCTCCTCCTCCTCCCGGGTGCTGCGGGTGCGCGAGCGCCGCGCCTGGAGCATCTCCAGCCCGATCCCGAAGAGGATGATCCCGCCCGTGATCCGGAACGCCTCGGTGGTGATCCCGAAGACGCTGAAGATCCAGCTCCCCAGGAGCCCGAACCCGGCCAGCACCACGAACGCCGTCAGGATGGCGCGCCGCAGCACCGCCTCCCGGTGCTACGGCGTGTACGACGCAGTCGTCGACAGGTACACGGGGATGGCCGCGATCGGGTCCACCATCACGAAGATGGAGCTGAACGCCAGGAGCGCGAAGCCGAGCTGCTCGGTCATGCTGTCCCTTGCCCCCGAGTTTACCTCAAGATACCGCGGATCGTGCCCGATATGCCAACGTGTCGGTACCAGGCGAAGAGCCGGCGCGTGCCTGGCGCGCTCGACGTGAATCGCCGATTGACGCGCTCCCATCGGGTGCATATGTTGCGAAGGAAAGATCCGTTTCCCGCCGGTAGGAGTGCGCGCCGCCCAGGATCATGGGTACAGCGTGACCGGGTGACGGGTGCATTTTACCTTGCGAACCGTTACTCTCCGAGGTACAGCCGTGCGGAAAGCGTACATCGGGTGCGCGCTGACGGGCCTTTTTGTGCTGCTCGCGGCGTGTCAGGATCACCAGCCGGTCTCGCCGAACCTGCTCCAGCCGCTAGCCGACAGTATCCGGGTGTGCGGGGCCGAGGGCGAAGGCAGCTGCATCCTCGAGCCCATCTCCGGCACCGTGGACCCCAGGAAACCGGTCGACGACGAAGGCGGGGAGGACGGGGGCGGGGACGACGGCGGCGGAGGCGATGTGGGCGGCGGAGGGGGCAGTGGCGGGGGCAGCGGCGGCGGCGGCGGGGCCCTTCCCGACGACCCGTTCCCGGGCGACACGGTCCCGTCCGACACCGCCTGCCGCGCGACCGGTGACACGCTGGTCGACAAGACGCAGGTGCAGGACGCGTTCAGCACCGTGTGGGCGGGAAGCAACGCAGAGGCGCGCGACCAGTGGACGCGCAGGGAGCGGGGAGGGTGGATCGTGAAGACGGCCACCGGTTACGCGTTCCAGGAGTTCACCGACTGGCGCTCCGAGGCGTGCGCGATGGTGCCGATGAGCGCAGCGGCGCTGGACTCGCCCGCCAACGCAGTCGCGTGGGTCCACTCCCACCCGTTCGAGCTCGACGAGATCCAGATGTCCTGCAAGCGGATCGATCGGTCGACCGGGCTCGTGACCGTACCGACCTACCGGGGTGTCCCGAGCCGCGACGACGTCAGGGTGGGTGACGAGATCAATGCGCGCCGGAGTGTCCGGGGGCTCGGGAAGATCGATGGGTTCGTAATCGACAAGGACGGAATCCAGCGCTTCATGCCCCTGGGACTCGAGGGCGGGAGGTTCGATTACGCGGCCATCGACCGGTGTGCTTACTGAAACGGAGACGCTCGGATGAGATCTGTAAGTCTGGTGCTCGTAGCCCTGGTCCTGGCCTGCGCGCCGCTCTCGCACGCCTTCGGCCGTCCCGCTGTGCCGCAGGCGGCGTGTCCGGCCGATGATGGGTACATCCGCAACGGGATCCGGGACCTCCTCGCCAACGACCGGGCGAGGACCAGCATGGGGCTCCTCTACGTCCGCCCTTCGGCCGTGCGGGTGCTGGCCGCGCCAGCCGACTCGGCCACGTGCAAGGCACTGCTGGAAAAGACCCGCGGAACGCCGGTCGACCCGAACCACGTGCTTCGATACGGGTTGTACGAGTCGGACGGGTATTACTTCGTGGGGATCACGTTCTACATGACGAACGGACAGTTCGCCTACGTGCCGGGAGAGCTGATCGTGTTCGACTCCGCGCTCAATCTCGTGAATCACTCGACCTTCTGACGGATCGTGCGGCCTCGCAACAGGCTTCCGATCTTCCAGGCACAGTCCGCGCCCCGACTGGCGTCACCCCAGCCCCGCCCGCAGCGCCTCCAGCGTGGGCTCGATCTCCTCGGCGTGCGAGGGGCGGTCGAGGAGCCGCTGGAACTCGGGCGGGACGGGGACCTCGCGGCCGACGAGGGGCTCCACGACGCCCTCGAACTTGGCGGGGTGGGCGGTGGAGACGACGATCCACCCGGTGCTCACCAGCCGCTCGCGCGCGGCCACCGCCACGGCGGTGTGCGGGTCCCACACCTCGCCCCAGCGCGCAGGGCCCTCGCCGATCACGCGGCGGATCTCGTCGTCGTCCACCCGGAAGGCGCGTAAGCTCCCGCGGGCCTCGGCCTCGCCGCCGAAGAGGTGGAGGACGCGCTCGATGTTGCTGGGGGCGCCCACGTCCATCGCCGTCGCCAGCGTCGCCCGCGTCGGATGCGGTTGCCACGGGGCGCCCTCCACGAACGCGCTCACCGCCGGGTTGGCGTTGGTCGCCAGCACCACCTCGCGCACCGGGAGCCCCATCCGCCGCGCCCACAGCGCCGCCACCGCGTTCCCCAGGTTGCCGGTGGGGACGATGAACCCCGGCGCCGCCCCGTGCCGCCGCTCGAACTCGCGCGACGCCCACGCGTAGTACGCCGCCTGCGGGAGGAGGCGGCCCACGTTGATGCTGTTCGCCGACGACAGCCGCCGCTCCGAGCGCAACTCCGGGTCGGCCATCGCCGCCTTCACCAGCCGCTGGCAGTCGTCGAAGTCGCCGCGGACGGCGAAGGCGCGGACGTTGCCGCCCCAGGCGGTGAGCTGCTTCTCCTGGCGCGGCGACACCTTCCCGGCGGGGAAGAGGACGGCCACCTCCACCCCCGGCCTCCCGTGGAACGCCGCCGCCACCGCACCCCCCGTGTCGCCCGAGGTCGCCACCAGCACCGTCAGCGGCCGCGCGTCCCCGCCCCCGATCCGCGACAGCACGCCGGCCAGGAAGCGCGCCCCCACGTCCTTGAACGCCGCCGTGGGCCCGTGGAAGAGCTCCAGCACCGCCGTCCCGCCGCGCAGGTCGCGCAGGAGGACGGGGAAGGTGAACGCCTCGGCGCAGATCTCCCCCAGCGCCCCCTCCAGCGCGTCCTCCGCGAAGAAGGGCGCC
Organism: Longimicrobium sp.; assembly: GCA_036259235.1. Lineage (GTDB taxonomy): Bacteria > Gemmatimonadota > Gemmatimonadetes > Longimicrobiales > Longimicrobiaceae > Longimicrobium. The sequence goes on from DATACF010000252.1 coordinate 3,457, forward strand.
AGGAGCCGCGCGGCCACCTGTCCGAGCGTCTCCGCCCCGTCGAAGTCCCCCGGCGCGAAGGCCGGGAACGCCTCGGGGACGTAGAGCCCGCCGTCCGGCGCCAGCCCCCGCTCCACCGCCTCGGAGAGCGTCGCCGCCGGACTCTCTCCCCGCGTGCTGACGTATCTCACGCTCCCTCCTCCAGCCGCGCGCCCGCCCCCGCCACCGGCCCGCTCCACCCGCTCGCCTCCACCCCCGCCGCCGCGAACGCCGCCACCATCGCCTCCCGCGCCGCGTCCGCCGCCGCGTCCCCCTCGCACCAGGCGAAGACGCTGGGCCCCGCGCCCGAGATGGAGCACCCCAGCGCCCCGGCCGCCAGCGCCGCCGCCTTCACCCCCGCGAAGCCGGCGACGAGCGGCGCCCGGTGCGGCTCCACCAGCACGTCCTCGAGCGACCGCCCGACCAGCGCCAGGTCGCCGCGGAAGCACCCGGCCACCACCCCCGCCAGGTTCGCCGTCTGCCGCACGATGTCGCGGAGCGGGAACGCCTTCGGCAGCACCGCCCGCGCCTCGCGCGTGTCCAGCCGCAGCCGCGGGAGCGCCACCGCGCACCGGAGCGCGTCGGGCGCGGGGAGCGGCACCACGTCCGGCGGCTCGGCCGAGCGCACCAGCACCAGCCCGCCGAAGAGCGACGGCGCCACGTTGTCGCCGTGCACCGCGCCGCTCGCGATCGCCTCCCCGGAGAGCGCGTAGGGAAAGAGCGCCTCGACGGGGAGCGGCGCGTCCAGCAGCGCGTTCCCCGCCACCACCGCCGCCACGGCCGACGCCGCCGACCCGCCGATCCCGGAGCCGAGGGGAATCCCCTTCTCGATCCGCACCTCCACCCCCACCCCCGGCGCGTGGTCGCCCAGGAGCCGCAGCAGCGCCGCCCCCGCCGTGTTCGCCGCGGCCTCCATCGGCAGCGGCCCGGCCACCCCCGTCACCTCGCCGATCGAAACGCCCGGCGCGTCCCGGCGGATGACCGTCACCCGGTCGCCCCAGGCGCCGATCGGGTGCCCCAGCAGGTCGAACCCCACCGCCAGGTTGGAGACGCTGGCGGGTGCGAAGGCGGTGGCGCGGGAGGGTGCGGTCACGATGGTCGGTCTCGGGTCCGGATCGGGAGCGTGCTCAGGAGCCAGACAGCTTATTCCCCCTCCCCGCCCGCGGCAACGCGCCATCGGCGAAAACCTCGCGAAATCCCCTCCGTGTCCCCCGTGCCCCCTGTGAGAGGCGCGGTTCAGCGGAGTCCATGGCTCACGACGAGAGGCGAGGAAGCGCGAAGACCCCGGCCGCCCGCGACGGCCTCCATCCGCCATTCTCCGAGATTCTTGACAACCCCGCCGCGAATCCGTATCTCTGGAAACGTTTCCATGTAAACGTTTTCACCCGCTCTCGCGAGGCCCCCGCCCGGTGAGCATCACCATCCGCGACGTCGCCCGGCGCGCAGGCGTCTCCGTAGCCACGGTGTCGCGCGTGCTGAACGGGAGCGAGCTGGTGCGCGACGAGACGCGCCGCCGCGTCGAGGGCGCCGCCGCCGAGCTGCGCTACACCCCCAACGGCGCCGCGCGGAGCCTCATCACCCGCCGCACCGGCACCTTCGGCGTCGTCCTCCCCGACCTCTTCGGCGAGTTCTTCTCCGAGGTGATCCGGGGGATGGACCCGCTGGCCCGCGGCCGCGGCTACCACCTCCTCCTCTCCAGCTCGCACGACGAGCAGCGCGAGATCGAGTTCGCCCTCGGCGCCATGCGGGGGCGCGTCGACGGGCTCGTGGTGATGTCGCCCAACGTGGGCGCGGCGGCGCTGGCCCCCTCGCTCCCCCCCGACACCCCCGTGGTGCTCCTGAACTGCGACGCCGCCGGGAGCCCCTTCTCCGCGCTCGCCGTCGACAACGCGGGAGGCGCCCGCGCGGTGGTCCGCCACCTGGCTTCACTCGGTCACACGCGGATCGGGATGCTCCGCGGCGGCGACGCCAACGTCGACGCCCGCGAGCGGCAGCGCGGCTACCGCGAGGCCCTCGCCGAGGCGGGGCTGGAGGGGGCCGGCGGCCGGTGGGAGGCCCCCGGCGGCTTCACCGAGGCCGGCGGCCACCGCGCCACCCTCGAGCTCGTCCGCCGCCCCGACGCCCCCACGGCCCTCTTCTGCGCCAACGACTCCATGGCCGTCGGCGCGCTCAGCGCGCTCCACGAGCTGGGCCTGGGCGTCCCCGGCGACGTCGCCGTCGCCGGCTTCGACGACATCCCGATCGCGCGGTACCTGAGCCCCCCGCTCACCTCCGTCCACGTCGACGTCCACCGCCTGGGCGAGCGCGCCATCGAGCTCCTCTGCCAGGCGCTCGCCGACCCCGGCGCGCCGCCCGTCCAGGAGCGCGTCGCCGCCGACCTCGTCGTCCGCCGCTCGTGCGGGGCGCGCGCCCCCGGAGAGGCTTGACCAGCCCGATTTCGAATTCCCCTCACCCCCCGCTGTCCATCCAGGAGCGCACCATGAGACGAGCTCGCATCGTAAGCGCAGTGGCGGCCGCCCTCCTGTGGGCCTGTACCCTCCTCCCGCCCGGGGCGGAGGCGCAGACCACCACCGGCCGCATCCGGGGGTACGTCCGCGGCCCCGGCGGCGACGTGGCGGGGGCCACGGTGACGGCGCGGAACACCGAGACCAACCAGCGGCGCCAGGCCACCAGCACCGGGAACGGCTTCTACGTCCTCCCGGGGCTCCGCCCGGGGCCATACGAGATCACCGTCCAGTCCCCCGGCTTCGGGGCGCAGCGGCGGGGCTTGCAGCTCCTGGTGGGGCAGACGGTCGACGCCAACTTCGACCTCGCCGAGCAGACCGTGACGCTGGAGGCGCTGGACGCCGTCGCCCCCGCCGTCGAGACCCGCACCTCCGAGGTGGCCACCAACGTCACCCGCGAGCAGATCGAGGGGCTCCCCAGCGCCGACCGCAACTTCCTGGGGCTCGCCGTCCTCGCCCCCGGCACCCGCCTCCAGGACGACCGGCTCGACGGCACCCGGAAGACCTTCACCGCCGGCGCCCAGCCCGCCGAGCAGGTCAACGTCTTCATCGACGGCGCCAGCTACAAGAACGACCTCCTCCAGGGGGGCGTCGCCGGGCAGGACGCCAGCCGCGGGAACCCCTTCCCCCGCAACGCCATCCGCGAGTTCCGGATCATCACCCAGAACTTCAAGGCCGAGTACCAGAAGGCCTCCAGCGCCATCATCACCGCCACCACGCGCTCCGGCACCAACCGGTGGGAGACCGACGGCTTCCTCAACTACCAGGACCGCGGCCTCGTCGAGCTCGACCGCTTCCAGAGCCGCGACCGGCAGAACAACCCGGACTTCACCCGCCCCGACTACGACCGCGTCCAGGTCGGCGCCAACCTCGGCGGGCCCATCATCGCCGACCGCCTCCACTTCTTCGGCTCCTTCGAGCGGAACGTGCAGAACCGGGCCAGGCGCGTCGACATCGTCCCGCCCTCGGGGTACCCGGCGCTCGACACCATCGACTTCGCCTCGCGCAACGGCGAGTTCGACGAGCCCTTCCGCGCCACGCTGCTGTTCGGGAAGCTGACGTACGAGCACAACCCCGCGTCGTTCTTCGAGCTCAGCTACCACGGCCGCCACGAGAACGACGTCCGCGACTTCGGTGGGAACACCGCGTTCGAGGCCGCCACCCGCTTCCGCAACGACGTCCACACGGGGATCCTGAAGCACACCTGGACCCGCGGCGACCTCCTCAACGAGGCCACCGTCTCGCTCCAGGACTACTTCTACAACCCCCAGCCGAACACGCCGGGGCCCATCAACCGCCTCTTCGGCTTCGGGTGCTGCGCCCAGATCGGCGGCTTCGTCTCCGACCAGGACTTCCGGCAGCTGCGCGCCTCCGTCCGCAACGACCTCACCTGGTCGGGGCTGCGGTGGGCGGGCGAGCACGTGCTCAAGGGCGGCGTCAACGTCGACTTCCTCGACTACGACGTCGTCAAGCGCAACGCCGAGACGCCGCGCTTCGTCTACGAGCCCTGGTACTTCGGCTTCGCCTTCCCCAACAAGGTCGAGTTCCAGACCGGCGACCCCAACTTCGGCGCCCGCAACACCCAGCTGGGCCTCTACCTCCAGGACGACTGGAGCCCCACCGAGCGGCTGGTGCTCAACCTCGGCGTCCGCTGGGACTTCGAGACGCACATGATGAACTACGACTACGAGACGCCCGGCGACGTGGCCGACTCGCTGACGAAGTACCAGGACCGGCTCTTCCTCCCCCTCGACCCCGACCGCTACTTCACCGACGGCGACGACCGGAAGCCCTTCTACGGCGCCATCCAGCCCCGGCTCGGGTTCAGCTTCGCGCTCGACTCCGAGGCGCGGACCTCGGTCTTCGGCGGGTGGGGGATCTTCTACGACCGCACCCTCTTCGACCACGCCCTGGAGGAAGCGTTCGCCCTCCAGCACCCCAGCTACACCCTCTTCTTCGCGCCCCCCGGCGGGCCGGTCCCCGCGGGGCAGGTGGAGTGGGACGAGCGCTACTTCGACCGCGACGAGCTCCTGGCGCTCCTCCAGGACCGGCGCTTCAACACCCCCGAGGTCAAGCTGCTGCCGAACGACCTGCGGCCGCCGAAGGCGCAGCACTTCAACCTCGGGGTGCGGCGGGCGTTCGGGAGCGTGGAGGCGTCGGCGAGCTACAACGCGGTGCGGAGCAAGAACATCCTCACCTTCTACTGGGCCGACCAGGGCTTCGTCTGCCCACAGCGGGCGTTCGGCGTCCCCGGCTGCTTCGAGAACCGCGACATCCCCGGGTGGGGGACGATCCTCTTCGGCGACGACGCGGGGAAGACGTGGTACGACGCGCTCCAGGTCAAGGTCGACCGGCCGTACGCGCGCTCGGCCGGACGGAGCTGGGGATGGGGGGCGGGGCTGGCGGTCACCGTCGCCGAGCGGGAGACGCAGGGGTTCAACGACCTCTTCTCCTTCGCCCAGGCGGTCGACTACCCGCGGCAGGTGCGCAACGACGAGCCGCTCCGGATCGTGGGGAACTGGGTGGTCGACCTGCCTTTCGCGGGGGGCCTGCAGTTCAGCGGGCTCCTGAACCTGGGGAGCGGGACGCGGCAGGACGTCGGCGGGCGGGCGGACAGCCACAACCCGAACACGGTCTTCGAGCCGGGCGGGTTCGAGCCGGGGACGGAGCCGTTCCTCGTCGACGCCTTCGCGTACCGGATGCTCGACGTGCGCTTCCGGAAGGACTTCGTCTCCTTCCGGGGGAGCCGGATCGGGGTCGCGGCCGACGTGTTCAACGTCTTCAACTTCGACAACCTGGGGTGCTTCAACACCTTCAACCGCGAGGACGCCAACTTCGGGCGGGCGGGGTGCACCGTCTCGGACCCGCGGCGGCTGCAGATCGGGGTCGAGTACCGCGCCGGGGGGCGGTGATCGTGATTGCGGTGCGGGCGGAGGCGCGTGTCCTCGGCGGTTTCCTGGGCACTGGGCACTCGGAGCTGCGAACTACGTCGTTGGGCATGTCCCTCCGCTGCGCTCCGGGCCGGGCTGCGCGCCGCGTAGGCAACGATACGACCGTTGCCAGCGCGGCCGGGCCCCTGGCGGACTCCGCGTATTCGGCCGTTTCCTCGCGGATCGCGTCGGTCTGCGCATTCGTCCCCGCCAGGGTCCCGGCCCTCCGGGCGCGCATCCCTCATGCGACTGCGCTGAACGGCAACTTCAACCCCTTTTCCGGGGTGTGCCCGTGCTCCTGACGCGATTCGCGGGTCTCGTGGCGTGCGCGGCGGTCTTCGCGGCGTGCGCGCCGGCTGCGGCTCCGGCTCCTGCCGCGCCTTCTCCGTCACCGGCGGCACAGGAGGCGTTCCTCGACACCCTCCAGGAGCGCACCTTCCGCTGGTTCTGGGACACCACCAACCCGCGCAACGGGCTCGTGCCCGACCGGTGGCCCACGAAGTCCTTCTCGTCGGTGGCGGCGGTCGGCTTCGGCCTGACGGCGTATCCCATCGGCGTCGAGCGGGGGTGGGTGACGCGCGAGCAGGCGCTCGACCGCACGCTGACGACGCTCCGCTTCTTCTGGCGGGCGCCGCAGGGGGCGCAGGTCTCCGGGGTGACGGGGTACCGCGGCTTCTTCTACCACTTCCTCGACATGGAGACGGGGCACCGGTTCGAGCAGGTGGAGCTTTCCACCATCGACACGGGGCTCCTGGTGCTCGGGGTCCTGGCGGCGGCGGGGTACTTCGACCGCGCCGACCCGCGCGAGGCCGAGGTCCGCGCGCTGGCCGACTCGCTCTACCGGCGGGTCGACTGGGCGTGGGCCGCGTCGCCCCGCGCGCCGCTGATCTCCATGGGGTGGCACCCCGAGCCCGGCCGGGGCTTCATCCCGCACGACTACCGGGGATACAACGAGGCGATGTTCCTCTACGTCCTCGCCCTCGGCTCGCCCACGCACCCGGTGAGCCCGGCGGCGTGGGGCGCGTACACCGCCACCTACACCTGGGCCGACTTCCAGGGGCAGCCGCACGTCAACTTCGCCCCGCTCTTCGGGCACCAGTACTCCCACGCCTGGATCGACTTCCGCGGCATCCGCGACGCCTACATGCGCGACCGGGGGATCGACTACTTCGAGAACTCCCGCCGCGCCACCCTCTCCCAGCGCGCCTACGCCATCGCCAACCCCATGGGGTGGAAGGGGTACGGGCCCAACATGTGGGGCCTGACGGCCAGCGACGGGCCGAAGGACACCACGCTCGTCATCAACGGCGTCCCCCGGCAGCTCTGGACCTACCGCGCGCGCGGCGCGGCGGCGGGCGAGGTGCAGGACGACGGGACGCTCGTCCCCACCGCCGCGGGGGGAAGCGTGGCGTTCGCCCCCGAGGTCACGATCCCCGCCCTGATGGAGATGCGCCGCCGCTACGGCGACCACCTCTTCACGCGCTACGGCTTCCTCGACGCCTTCAACCCCACGCTCACCGCGCCGATGCCCCTCCAGCACGGGCGCATCGTCCCCGGCGTGGGGTGGTTCGACGGCGACTACCTCGGCATCGACCAGGGCCCCATCGTCCTCATGGCCGAGAACCACCGCAGCGGCCTCGTCTGGCGCCTGATGCGCGAGAGCGACCCCGTCGTCCGCGGCCTCTGCCGCGCCGGCTTCACCGGCGGCTGGCTCGAAGGGAAGTGCGGGTGACGCCGTTCCGCCGCGCGCTCCTCCCCCTCGCCGCGCTCCTCCTCGCCGCCTGCGGCGGCCGGGAGGACGACGGCGAGGTCGTGGTGCGCTTCTGGGGGATGGGGCGCGAGGGGGAGGTGGTGGGCGAGCTCGTCCCCGAGTTCGAGCGGCTGAACCCGGGCGTCCGGGTGGACGTGCAGCAGATCCCCTGGAGCGCCGCGCACGAGAAGCTGCTGACCGCCTTCGTCGGCGGCGCCACCCCCGACGTCTCGCAGCTGGGCAACACCTGGGTCCCCGAGTTCCAGGCGCTCGGCGCGCTGGAGGACCTCGGCCCCTGGGCCGCCCGCTCGTCGGTCGTCCGCCAGGCCGACTACTTCCCCGGGATCTGGGACACCAACGTCATCGACGGCCGCGCCTACGGCGTGCCGTGGTACGTCGACACGCGCGTCCTCTTCTACCGCCCCGACCTCCTGGCCCAGGCCGGCTACCCCCGGCCGCCGGAGACGTGGGACGAATGGCGCGACGCGCTGCGGAAGATGAAGGCCCGGATGGGCCCCGACCGCTGGCCCATCCTCCTGCCGACCAACGAGTGGCCGCAGCCGGTGATCCTGGGGATGCAGTCCGGCGCGCCGCTCCTGCGCGAGGGCGGGCGCTACGGCCACTTCCGCGACCCGCGCTTCCGCCGCGGCTTCGAATTCTACGTCTCGCTCTTCCGCGAGGGGCTGGCGCCCGCCGTCAGCGCCTCCGAGATCGCCAACCGCTACCAGGAGTTCGCGGCCGGGAACGTGGGGATGGTGATCACCGGCCCCTGGGAGATCGGCGAGTTCACCACCCGCGTCCCGGCCGGCGTGCCGTGGGCCACCGCGCCCCTCCCCGGCCCCGACGGCCCCGGCACCTCGCTCGCCGGCGGCGCCTCGCTCGTCCTCTTCCGCGCGTCGAAGCGGAAGGAGGCCGCCTGGAAGTTCGTCGAGTTCCTCTCGCGCCCCGACGTCCAGGTGCGCTTCTACCGCCTCACCGGCGACCTTCCCGCGCGCCGGACCGCGTGGCAGGACACCGCGCTCGCGAACAACCGCCACGCCGCCGCCTTCCGGAGCCAGCTCGACCGCGTCGTCCCGCTCCCCAAGGTCCCCGAGTCCGAGCAGATCGTCAGCAAGGTCTTCGAGCAGGGCGAGCGCGCCGCCCGCGGCCAGGCCACCGTCGACCAGGCCCTCACCGCCCTCGACCGCGAAGTCGACGTCCTCCTCGAGAAGCGGCGCTGGCTCCTCGCGCGGCGGGAGGGGACGCCGTGAACGCCGGGGCCTGGGGATCCTCCCCCCGCAGCCTCCGCTGGCGACTGAAGTCGCGGCAACAACGGCGCAAAGTCCGCCTTCGCGGACTCCCTCGCCGCCGTCTCCGCGCGGAGCCGTCATCCGCGACGACCCTGGCGGCACGCGGACCCGCTTCCTCGCGCACCGTCGTTGCGCGCAGCGCGCGGGCGCAGCCCGCCGGTCCGCGCAGGCGGACTTCGTGCCGTTCCAGTCCCGGTTTCAACCGGACCGGCTCCCACGACTGCGGCCGCACCACCGCTCGTCTCCCCCGCCGATGCCGTCGAGGGAGTCCGCGCAGGCGGACTTCGCGCCGTTGTTGCAGCGACTTCAGTCGCCGGGGGAGCTCTAGGCCCCTCCGCTTCTCGAGGCCCCTCAACCTCCCCAGGCTCCTTCGCCTCCGGAGGGCCCGATGACCGACCTCACCACCGGCACCGCCGGGATCGGCGCGCGGGCGGAAGTCGCGCTCGCGGCGGACCGGGCGGCGCGCCGCGGCCGGGGCTTCCGGCCGCCGTCGGAGGACAACCGGGCGGCGTACCTCTTCCTGGCGCCCGCGCTCGTCCTGATCGGCGTCTTCTTCTTCCTCCCGGTCCTGGCGGCGCTCGTCCTGTCGTTCACCGACTTCGACATCTACGCCATCGGCGACCCGTCGAACGCGCGCTTCGTGGGCGGCCGCAACTACCGGCAGCTGGCCGAGACGCCGCTCTTCTGGCAGGCGCTCCGGAACACCTTCTACTTCGCGCTGGTGGGCGGGCCGCTCTCCATCGCCGTCTCCCTCGGCGCGGCGCTCCTGCTGAACGCGAAGGCGGTGCGCTTCAAGGGGTTCTTCCGCACCGTCTACTTCATCCCCTTCGTCACCACGCTCGTCGCCGTCGCCATCGTCTGGCGCTACCTCTACCACACGCGCTACGGGCTGCTGAACTACGGGCTGGGGTTCCTCGGCGTCGACCCCGTCGACTGGCTGGGCGACCCGCGGTGGGCCATGCCGGCCATCATCCTCATGACGGTGTGGAAGAGCTTCGGCTACAACATGCTCATCTTCATCGCCGGGCTCCAGGCGATCCCCGAGGAGCTGTACGAGGCGGCGAGGATCGACGGCGCCACCGCCCTCCAGCGCTTCCGCCACGTCACGCTGCCGCAGCTGGGGCCCACGCTGGTCTTCGTCACCGTCATCACCATGATCGGCTTCTTCCAGCTCTTCGTGGAGCCGTACGTGATGACGCTCGGCGGGCCGCTGCGGGCGACGACGAGCGTCGTCCTCCTCATGTACGAGGAGGGGTTCCGCTGGTGGCGGCTGGGGTACGCGGCGGCGGTGGCGTTCGTCCTCTTCGCCGTCATCCTCCTGGCGACGCTTCTTCAGCTCCGCTTCCAGCGGAAGGAGGCCGCGTGAGCCCCCGGGTCGTGAAGGCGCTCCTCTACGCCCAGCTCGCGCTCGGGGCGGTGCTGGCGATGGTGCCGATGGTGTGGATGGTCTCCGCGTCGCTGATGCCCGCCGGCCAGGCCAGCACCTATCCGCCGCGCCTCTTCCCCCGCGAGGTGACCTTCGAGCACTACGTGGCGCTCTTCACCCGGCTCGACCTGGGGCGCTCGCTGCTCAACAGCGCGCTGATCGCCGTCACCGTCACCGCGCTGTCGATCGTGGTGAACGCGGCGGCGGGGTACGCCTTCGCCAAGCTCCGCTTCCGCGGGCGCGAGCGGCTCTTCCGCCTCCTGGCGGCGGGGCTGGTGGTCCCCGTGCAGGTGACGATGCTCCCGCTCTTCCTCCTGCTGAAGGAGCTGGGGCTCATCAACAGCTACTGGGGCGTCATCGTCCCCGGGCTCGCCAGCATCTTCGGGATCTTCCTCATCCGCCAGTACGCGGTCTCCATCCCCGACGACCTGCTGGACGCGGCGCGGGTGGACGGGGCGGGGGAGGTGCGGATCTTCGTCTCCATCGTCCTCCCCACCATCGTCCCCATCCTGGCGACGCTGGGGATCTGGACCTTCCTGAGCACCTGGAACGACTTCATGTGGCCGCTCATCGTCCTCAGCGACGAGCGGCGGTACACCCTCCCGGTGGCGCTGGCCAACCTGGTCGGCGAGCACGTGCAGGACACCGAGCTGATGATGGCGGGCTCCGTCCTCACCATCCTCCCCGTGATGCTCGTCTTCCTCTTCCTCCAGCGCTACTACATCCAGGGCGTCATGGTCGGGAGCGTGAAGGGATGAAGGCGCGCGCGCTTTCGGCCGCGTTCGTCACGCTCCTGGCCGCCGCGTGCGCGCCGGGGGGCGCTCGGATGGAGACGGGGGCGCCCGCGACCGTGTCCGCGCAGGCGCCGCGGGGGCGGGTGCTGGACGATTTCGAGCGGCTGGAGGGGTGGAGCGCGCACCCGTCGGAGGGGGTCGTGCTGCGGATCTCGCAGGACAGCGGGTTCAGCGGGAAGGCGATGCGGCTGGACTTCGACTTCCGCGGGGGGACGGGGTACGCCATCGCCCGCAAGGCGGTGCCGATCGACCTCCCGGCGAACTACGAGTTCGACTTCCGCATCCGCGCCGAGGCGGGGGTGAACGATCTCGAGTTCAAGCTGATCGACCCGTCGGGCGACAACGTCTGGTGGGCCAACCGCCGCCGCTTCGAGTACCCGCGCGAGTGGACGCGGCTGCGCACGCGGAAGCGCAACCTGGAGTTCGCCTGGGGCCCGAAGGGCGGCGGCGAGCCGGACTCCGTCGCCCAGCTGGAGATCGTCGTCACCGCCGGACCGGGCGGCGCGGGGGGGAAGGGGACCGTCTGGATCGACGACCTCGTCTTCCGCGAGCGCGAGGCGCCGTCGCCGTACGTGGAGACGCCCGCCGTCCGCGCGCCGGGCGCCTCCGAAGGCGTGGCGCGGGTGATCGACGGCAGCCTCTCCACCGCCTGGCGCGGCGGCGAGGGCGAGCGGACGGTGTGGATCGACTTCCTCCGCGAGCGCGAGCTCGGCGGGGTGGTGATCGACTGGGACGCGGAGGACTACGCGCTGTCGTATGCGGTGGAGACCTCGGACGACGGGGCGCGGTGGGAGACGGCGTACACGGTGGAGGCGGGGAACGGCGGGCGCGATCCTATCTATCTGCCTGAAAGCGAGACGCGGCACCTGCGCCTCCGCCTCCTCCGCAGCAGCCGCGGGCAGGGGTACGGGGTGCGCGAGATCGACGTGAAGCCGCCCGAGTGGTCGCTGACGCCGAACGCCTTCTTCACCTCCCTGGCGAACGAGGCGGCACGCGGCGCGTATCCCCGCTACCTCACCGGCGAGCAGAGCTACTGGACCGTCGTCGGCGTCAACGGCGACACGCGCGAGGCCACGGTCGACGCGGACGGGCGGGTGGAGACGGGGATCGGCGGGCCGGCGCTGGAGCCGTTCCTCTACGTCGGCGACTCGCTGGTGACGTGGGCGGACGTGCGGGCGGCGCAGGCGCTGGAGGACGGGTACCTGCCGATCCCCTCCGTGACCTGGGACGCGGGGCCGCTGCGGCTGACGGTGACGGCGTACGCTTCCGGCGCGCGCGAGGCGTCCACGGTCTACGCGCGCTACCGGGTGGAGAACCGCTCGGACGTGGACCGCGACGCCACGCTCTTCCTGGCGCTGCGGCCCTTCCAGGTGAACCCGCCCTGGCAGTTCCTCAACGTGCAGGGCGGCGTCTCGCGCGTCCGCGAGGTGGCGTACGTGGACCGCGCCGTTCGGGTGAACGGCGCGCGCGCCGTCGTCCCGGTGACCTCGCCGGCCGCCTTCGGCGCGGCGGCGTTCGACCAGGGGGGCGTGGTCGACTACCTCCGGCTGGGAAAGGTGCCGGGGGCCGACGCGGTGGCCGACCCGCGCGGCTTCGCCTCGGCCGCGCTGTCGTATCCGTTGTCGATTCCCCCCGGCGAGGCGCGCGAGGTGACGGTCGCCATCCCCCTGCACGAGCGCTCGCCCGTGGCGCCGGACGAGGCGGCGGCCGCGCGGCTGCTGGTCGACGCGAGGAACGACTGGGCGCGCGAGCTCGACCGCTTCACCCTCCGCCTCCCCGCGGCGATGCACGGCGAGGAGATCGCGCGGACGCTCAAGAGCCAGCTCGCCTACATCCTCATCAACCGCGACGGGCCCTCCATCCAGCCCGGCTCGCGCAGCTACGACCGGTCGTGGATCCGCGACGGGTCGCTGACGTCGGCGGCGCTGCTGAAGCTCGGCCACGCCGCCGAGGTGCGCGAGTTCGCCGAGTGGTACGCGCCGCACCAGCGGGCGAACGGCTACGTCCCCTGCTGCGTCAGCCTCCGCGGCGCCGACCCCGTCCCCGAGCACGACAGCCACGGCCAGCTGATCTATCTCGTCGCCGAATACCACCGGCAGACGGGCGACGCCGCCTTCCTCGCCCGCATGTGGCCGCACGTGGAGCGCGCCGCGTCGTTCATCGACACCCTCCGCCAGCAGCGGCGGACGGCGGAGTACAGGACGCCGGAGAAGCGCGCCTTCTTCGGCCTCGTCCCCGAGTCGATCAGCCACGAGGGCTACTCGGCCAAGCCGATGCACTCGTACTGGGACGACGCCTTCGCCCTGAAGGGGCTGGAAGACGCGGTGTACGTCGCCGCCGCGCTGGGGCGCGAGGGGGACCGCGCGCGCTTCGCGGCGCTGCGCGACGACTTCCGGCGCGACCTCCTGGCCTCCATCGACGCGACGATGGCGATGCACCGCCTCGACGTCCTCCCCGCGTCGGTGGAGCTGGGCGACTTCGACCCCACGTCGGCGACGGTCTTCCTCTCCCCCGGACCGCTCCAGGACGCGCTCCCGCGGGCGGCGCTGGAGCGCACCTTCGACCGCTGGTACCGCGAGAGCGTCCGCGCGCGGCTCGACGGCGCGGCGTGGGACGGGTACACGCCGTACGAATGGCGCTCGGTGGGGACGCTGGTCCGCCTGGGGTGGAAGGCGCGCGCGCACGAGGCCATCGGGCTCTTCTTCGGCCACCGGCGGCCCGCGGCGTGGAACCACTGGGCCGAAGTGGTCTTCCGCGACCCGGCGGCGCCGCGCTTCATCGGCGACATGCCGCACACCTGGGTGGGCTCGGACTTCATCCGCTCCACCCTCGACCTCTTCGCCTACGAGCGCGCCGCGGACTCGTCGCTCGTCGTCGGCGCGGGCGTCCCGGCCGCGTGGGTGACGGGCGAGCCGGGCGTGGTCCTCGACGGGCTGCGGACGTACTACGGGCCCCTCTCGCTCCGCATGCGCGCGGCGGGGACGGCGGTACGCGTCTCCATCGGCGGCGGGCTCACCGTCCCCCCCGGCGGCGTGGTGGTGCACACGCCGCTCGACCGGCCGATCCGCCGCGCGACGGTGAACGGGCGCGCGGCCCCGCTCTCTTCGAACCGCTCGATCACGGTCCGCCGGCTCCCGGCGGAGATCGTCCTGGAACACTGAATGACCGACCCCACACCGACGCACGGGCTCCTCTCCAACGGCCGCTACGCCGCGCTCCTCACGGCGGCGGGTGGCGGCGTCTCCACCTTCGCCGGCTTCGCGCTCACCCGCTGGAGCGCCGACCGCACGCGCGACGCCGACGGCTTCTTCGTCTATCTCCGCGACGTAGATTCCGGTGAGGTCTGGTCCGCCGGCTACCAGCCGGCCGGCCGCCCGGCGGCGCGATACGAATCCCGCTTCGCCCCCGGCCGCGCGGAGATCGTGCGGGAGGATGAGGGGATCGAGACGCGCACGGAGGTCTCCGTCGCGTCCGGGGTGGACGCGGAGCTGCGCCGGATCACGCTGACCAACCGGAGCGACCGGGCGCGGCGGATCGAGGTCACGACGCTGGTCGAGGTCGTGCTGAACACCGCGGCGGGCGACGCGTCGCACCCGGCGTTCTCCAAGCTCTTCGTGCAGACGGGGTGGAGCCCCGAGCGCCAGTCGCTGGTGGCCTGGCGGCGGCTGCGGAGCCCGGACGACGCGCCGCTCTGGCTCGTCCACCGGCTCGCCGGCGACGCGGGGGAGCCGGAGTTCGAGACCGACCGCGCGCGCTTCGTCGGCCGGGGGCGCACGCCGGCCGCGCCGGCCGCGCTGGAGCCTGGGGCGCGCCTTTCGGGGACGGTGGGGAACGTCCTCGACCCCGTCCTCTCCCTCCGCCGCGTCGTCACGCTGGCGCCCGGCGCCTCCGCCACCCTCGTCGCGCTCCTCGGCGCCGCGCACGACGGCGAGGACGTGCTGTCCATCGCCGACCGCTTCGCCTCGGCCGACGACGCCGATTCCGTCTTCCGCGAGGCGGAGGGTGAGGCGCGGACGGCCGATCTCGATTCGCTCGCCGTCCCCGAAGCGTGGACGCGGCACGTCGCCTCGCTCCCCGCGCCGCCGGTGGCGAGCGAGGCCGCCGCGCCGCGCTTCCGTCCGGTGTCGGGCGATGGGGGTTCGGACGATGGCGATCCGCTCGGCTGGGGCGGCGAGGAGCTGCGCTTCTTCAACGGCTACGGCGGGTTCAGCCAGGACGGGCGCGAGTACGTGATCCGCCTCCCCGCGGGCGCGGACGCCCCGGCGCGGCCGCCGCTGCCGTGGACCAACGTGATCGCGAACGAGGAGACGGGGTTCATCGTCTCCGAGAGCGGCGCGGCGCACACGTGGAGCGCCAACAGCCGCGAGAACCGCCTGACGCCGTGGTCCAACGACCCCGTGAGCGACCCGCACGGCGAGGCGCTCTACCTCCGCGACGAGGAGGCGGGCGTCTTCTGGTCGCCCACGCCCGGCCCCGCGCCCGGCGCGGGCCCGTACGAGGCGCGCCACGGCTTCGGCTACACGCGGTGGCGCCACGCGGGGCGGGGAATCGCGCAGGAGACGTGGACGTTCGTCCCCATGGACGCGCCGGTGAAGGTCGCCCGCCTCCGCCTGACCAACCGCGGCGACCGGCCGCGCCGCCTCTCCGCCTTCGCCTACGCGCAGTGGGTGCTGGGCGGCCTCCCGCAGGAGAGCGGGCGGCGCGTGGAGACGCGGTACGACGCGGAGACGGGCGCCGTCTTCGCGACCCATCGCGACCGCGGCGAGTTCTCGGAGCGCGTGGCGTTCGCGGCGGCGATCGCGCCGGATGCGGGCGGCGTGACGTGGACGGCGGACCGGGCGGCGTTCCTGGGGGCGTACGGGAGCGCGGAGCGGCCGGCGGCGCTCGTTTCGGGCGAGCGGCTGGACGGGCGGAGCGGCGCGGGGCTGGATGCGTGCGCCGCCTTCCAGGTGCCGCTCACCCTCGGGCCGGGAGAGACCGCGGAGGTCGCCTTCCTCCTCGGCGAGGCGGAGGACGAGGCGGCGGCGCGGGCGGTGCTCGGCCGGTTCCGAGACGCGGACTTCGTCGCGCGGGCGCTGGAGGGGGCGCGGGCGTACTGGCGCGAGATGCTGGAGCGGGTGCGGGTGGAGACGCCGTCGCCCGCGCTGGACCTGATGGTGAACGGGTGGCTGGCGTACCAGAACCTCGCCTGCCGCGTGTGGGGGCGCTCGGCCTTCTACCAGTCCGGCGGCGCCTTCGGCTTCCGCGACCAGCTCCAGGACTCGTCCGCGCTCCTCTACCTCGACCCCGCGCTCACGCGGCGCCAGATCGTCCTCCACGCCGCCCACCAGTTCGTGGAGGGCGACGTGCTGCACTGGTGGCACCCGCCGCTCTCCAAGGGGATCCGCACGCGCTTCTCCGACGACCTCCTCTGGCTCCCGTACATCACCGCCTTCTACCTCGGCGCGACGGGGGACGATTCGGTGCTGGGCGAGGACGCGCGCTTCGTGGCCGCGCGGCTTCTGGAGGAGGGCGAGGACGAGGCGTTCCTCGTCCCGGAGGACTCCGGCGAGCGCGCCCCCGTCTACGAGCACTGCTGCCGCGCACTCGACCGCTCGCTGACGCGCGGCGCCCACGGCCTCCCGCTGATGGGCACGGGCGACTGGAACGACGGGATGAACCGCGTGGGGCGCGAAGGGCGCGGCGAGAGCGTCTGGCTCGGCTTCTTCCTCCACGCCATCCTCGACGACTGGATCCCCCTCTGCGAGGCGCGCGGCGACGCGGCGCGGGCGGAGCGGTATCGCGCGTACCGGACGGAGCTGGCGGCGGCGTTGAACGATACGGGGTGGGACGGCGCGTGGTATCGCCGCGCCTATTACGACAACGGCGCGCCGCTGGGGTCGGCGGCGAACGACGAGTGCCGCATCGACGCCATCGCCCAGGCGTGGGCCGTGCTCTCGGGCGTGGCGCCGCCGGAGCGCGCCGAGATGGCGCTCGACGCGCTGGAGGAGCACCTCGTGTCCGAACGGGAGGGGATCATCCGCCTCCTCACCCCCGCGTTCGACCGGACGCCGCACGACCCCGGCTACATCAAGGGCTACCTCCCGGGGGTGCGCGAGAACGGCGGCCAGTACACGCACGGCGCCCTCTGGGCCATCCGCGCCCTCGCCCAGGCCGGCCGCCGCGACCGCGCGGCGCGGCTCCTGGAGAGGATCAGCCCGGTCGCCCACGCCCGCACGCCGGACGAGGCCGCCGTCTACCGCACCGAGCCGTACGTGATCGCCGCCGACGTCTACGGCGTCGAGCCGCACGTGGGGCGCGGCGGGTGGACGTGGTACACGGGCTCCGCCGGGTGGATGTTCCGCGTGGCGCTGGAGTCGGTGCTCGGCCTCACGCTCCGCGACGGCCGCGCCCTCGCGCTCCGCCCCTGCATCCCCGACGAGTGGCCCGGCTTCACCCTTCGCTACCGTCACTGCGGCGCCACCTACGAGATCGCCGTCACCCGCGGCGACGAGGCATCCGCCACGCTCGACGGCGAGCCCCTGGCGCACGAAGACGGCGCCGTCCTCGTTCCCCTGCGGGAGGACGGCGCCGTACATCGCGTGGAGGTGGTGCTGGGAAGGACGCCGGATTGATCGCGCGTCGTCCGGAACGACGAAGCGGGGCGGATCGCGTGTCGATCCGCCC
>DATACF010000253.1:0-5401 GCA_036259235.1 Longimicrobium sp.
CACCGCTCGGCCGCGTCCAGCGGCCCCGGCGGGACGGCCCTGGAGCGGGCGGCGGCGGTTCGGGGCGCGGGGGGTCGGGGCAACGGGCTCCACGGGTGCGGGCGGACGGATCCTGTGTCGGCTCCGTCCATCGGACGGCAACGTTCGCGCCTTTCCCGGCCGCGGAGTGGAACGCGCGGAAGCAGGAGGTTTTGACGAGGGGGAGGCGGAGCGAGGGGGGCGCGGGTGGGACGCCCGGGTGGGGCGTTCACTGGATGTTCAGTGGACGGGCGGGGGAGAGCGTGCCACGCATTTGCGGAAGACAGCGAGCGCCGTCGAACCAGGGGAGACGACCCATCAGCGCTCGGCGGAGGATCTCTGTTACCACGCGGCGAAGCAGATCGCGCGCTCTACATACTCATTTGTCGCCTCAACTTGACCGGGAGAAAACGTTTGATATCTTCCGGTCACACCGCAACGATCGCGCGCTTCTGGAAAATCGTCCACCGTCTAACTAGGTGAACGACGGCCCGGACCGGCCTCCGACTCGCCATCCGCTGGAATGGACGAGCGACGAGGCGGGTGCCAGGGCGCGCCTCTGGCGCCTTCCCATCCCCCTGAGAGGACCCGATGCACCTCCGCTCCCGGCTGGCCCTCGCGGCCATCGCGGCGCTCGCCGTCTCGGCGTGCTCCGACGAAGTCACCACCCCCACCCCCGCGGCCCGCGCCCCCGACGAGGCGGCGCTCTCGGCCGCCGCGCAGGCCGACCCGGCCATGCAGATGCGCGCCGGGCTCCGCGGCCGCCCCGACGACGCCTTCCTCGCCGAGGTCCGCGAGGGCGGCGACATCGTCACCGTCGGCTTCCGCCCCGAGGGCTCGGAGCGCGGCGTCTCCGCGCGCGGCGCCTCGCTGGTGCCCCGCGCCGCCGCCCTCCAGCACCGCGCCTACGTCGAGCGGCTGGCCCAGGAGGTCATCTTCCGCTTCGACGCCATCCCCGCCATCACCGTCCGGCTCAAGGACCCGGCCGACGCGCTCCGGCTGCGGAAGCTCCCGTGGGTCGACTACGTGGCCCCCAACACCCGCCTCCTCACCCCGGACCAGGCCGAGGGGACCCTCTCGCCCTCCGACGCCGGGTGCGCCCCGCTCTCGTCGCCGCAGACGCTGGGGTGGAACGTCACCCGCATCCGCGCCGACCAGGTGTGGGCGCAGCACGGGGTGCGCGGGAGCCTCGGCGAGCTGTACATGCTCGACGACGCCATCGACGTCGACGGCTCGCTGACGGAGTTCACCCCCAACAACAACGGGAGCTCCGTGGGCGTCTCGGGCGTCCCGTACAACCAGTACACCGGCTCGCACGGGACGCTGGTGCTCTCGGTGGCGGTGGCGCGCGACAACGGCGTGGGGATGATCGGGGTGGCGCCCTCGGCCACCTACAACTACGCCAACGTCTCCACCCAGGGCGCCACCACCGGGTGGGAGACCGCGTCGGCGTGGGCGATCAACGCCAACCCGGCGGGGACCAAGGTGATCACCATGAGCCTCTCCACCAAGATCACCTCGTCGTCGCCCCCCTCCTCCTTCACCGCGCTCCTCGACGCCATCCGCAACGCCTACTACCAGCGCGGGCAGATCATCGTCGCCTCGACCGGCAACCAGGAAGCGAGCAACCTCTACGCGTACCCCGCGCGGTGGTCGGAGGTGGTGGGCGTGGGCGGGTCGAACTTCTCCGACGGGTGGGTCCACAACAACTACGCGCCGGGGAACGTGGAGGTCGCCGCGCCCTCGGTGTCGGTCCCCGTGGTGTGCAAGAACGGCGACATGGTGGGGACCAACAGCGGCACCTCGTTCGCCACGCCGGCGGTGGCGGCCGCCTTCATGCTCCTCCACGAGAAGCACCCGTACGAGAGCAACGCGCAGCTCCGCGCCCGCCTCCGCAACACCGCCGTCCCCATGGGGAACACGCAGAAGAGCGGGTCGGGGCGCATCGACGTCCTGGCGGCGATCAACTACGTGCACCCGCCGGTGGTCGACCTGGTCGGCCCGGGGTACATCACCCAGGCCGGGTACTACACCTGGGACGCCATGGCCTCGGGGGGGAACGGGTCGTACACCTACCAGTGGTACTGGACCAACGACAACGTCAACTGGACGCCGATGGGCAACGGGTCGAGCCTGTCGATGTACATCAACTACAACGACTACTTCACCCTGCGGGTCGACGTGACCTCCAACGGGGTCACCGGCACCGACTCGCACCCCGTGCTGGTCGAGTGGATCAACAACTGCGACCCGTACTACTACTGCTGACGACGGCCCCCGGGCCGGGCGTGTGACGCGGGGCGGACTCCTCCAGGGGTCCGCCCCGCTTCGCGTCGTCCACCTCCGCATCCCGCTCCCGGAGCGGCTCCATCCACGCCACGATCCGGCGGCGGGCACATCGGAATGGCGCTTCGGGACACTTGTGGCTATTCTGTCCGAAAGGGTGTTCACGTCGTTCACTTGGCTCCATGCTTCCATGGCCGCATCCACCCGGCCGCCGCGGGCGGCGCGCTTCCAGAGGATTCCGCCTCCGCCCGACACACGGCCGGAGCTCGAGGTCCTCCACGAGCTGGAGGGCGGCCACGACGCGTCCGGCCTGGCCTTGTGGGAAGCGCTACGCGATACGACGCTTTGGGCGCGGGCCGCCGAGGAGAGCCGCGGCGGCCTCTTCCATCCTCGTCCCTCCGGCGCCCGCGAGCACGCGGCGGAGGCGGTGGCGGCGGGCATCCCGGAGCTGTCGGAGGCGTGGGCCCGGCTGGACGCCGTCTCCCGCGCCCCGGCGGCGGTGGATCGCGACGCCCTGGCCGAGGCGTGCGGGGCGGTGTACGCGTGGGCCGAGGAGCGCGCGCTGATGCAGACCGCCGCGCACTTCGCCGAGGCCGCCGCGCTGGTGAAGCCCGACGCCGCCCACCTGGCGAACCTCGCCGCGCGCACCTGCCGCCGCGCGGGGCTCCCCGGCCGGGCGGGGCCGTGGTACCAGCGCGGCCGTGCCCTCGCGATCCGCGCCCACAGCTTCCCCGACCGCTTCAGCGCGACCGTCGGTTATGGATGGCTGATGTACAGCCTCGGCCGGTACGACCGAGCGCGCCGGATCATCAGCAGCACGGTGCGGCAGGCGGTGAACCGGGGATACAAGCGGATGGCGGGGGAAGCGGAGCACAACCTCCTCGCCATCTGCTCGGAAATGAAGCTGTTCAGCCTGGGTGAAGGACACGCACGCCGGGCGCTTTACCACTATCCGACACATCATCCGCTGGTGCCATTCCTGGTGCACGATGTCGCGTACCTGCTCGTCGTCTGCGCTATCTACACACCCGCGCTTTCGATCCTCCAGCAGGCGATCAATGCAATGCCACGCCCTCAAGATCCCGTGCTGGCTTGGGCGACAGCCGCCCGCGCCGCGGCAGGAGCGGGGCAAAGGGAGATGTACGCGCACGCCCGGGACACGGCCATTGATCTGGCGAACAGGTATCCGGAACTCGCGCCCAGCGCCTTGCGAGGCGTGGCCTATGCGGCACAGCTGGCGGAAGATTGGGAGTTGGCCGAAGACACGGCTCAAATAGCGGCACGTCTTGCACGAGAGCGTCGGATGGCTGACGTGGAAAGGACTGCGCTGGTCCTGCTGGAAGAAGTGAAGCTCCGCCAGCCGGGGGTATCCGAAGTGGCACCCCCGGCCAACAGTCACGTTGAGGAGATCAGCCGGGCGTGCAAGCTAAAAATACGCCTCTGGCAGGGGCCGAAACGCGGACGCCCGCCCGGGCAGACCCCCCCCGCTTAGTGCCCTGATCCGTACGACCCACCACCCTGCACAGTGCTCGTTGTATCGAGAGGAGCGTCAGTCCGGTGCCCGGACCCATACGACCCGCCATCACTGGCCGTGGTCACGCTCTCGCTGGTCCGGTGCCCGGGCCCGAACGACCCACCATCACCAGCCATGGTCGTGCCCGTGCTCTCGCTGGTACGGTGCCCCGGCCCGATCGAGCCGCCGTCCTGCCCGGCGCTCACCGCGCCGACGGCGGGCTCGGTGCGATGGCCGGGACCGTACGATCCGCCGTCGAGCGAGGCCCCCTCCGGCGCGCGGGCGACGGTGGGCGCGTCGGCGCAGGCGGCGAGCAGGGCGGCGAGGGCGGCGGTGAGCAGCGTGCGTGTCTTCATGGGGTGTGACTCCTTGAAGGGGTAGGGGTTACGGCCGTTCCGGCGTACAGAGTGTACACGCTCAAGGCCGCTCCGGAAACGCCACGAACCCCCACCAAATCGAAGCGGCCACGAATCACCGTTTTTCGTGGCCGTTTTCGCGTCTATGCTCCGTTCCGGACCCGTCGGGATGCGTCCGCCGGAGCAGGAACGCCGCGTCGTGCGCGGTACGCCTGGCGCGGGCGTAGGGCCGGCTGGGCGAGCGCCCTCCGGCCCCCCGAACTCTGGCCCCCACCTTCCCCCCCGGTGGGCGACCTCCCGCCACCGGCCAGGGGCACACCTTGGGCGGAGCGCATCCCGGCGGGCCCCAGACCGCGATCGCCAGCCACGGATCTCTACCGACCCCCATCTCCGGGAGGACCACGGGTGCCAAGCAAGGACGAACCCCTCGCCCCCGACGAGCCCCAGCCCCCGCGCCCGTCCGCGGACCGCCCCGCGCCGGAGCCGGACGCCAGCGAGGCGCGCCCCGCGAGGCGCTCCCCCTTCCGCTTCCCCACCACGCCCCCGCGGCTCCCGGGCGGCCTCTACGGGTCGATGGACTGAAGCACCGACGCGGCGGGGAGGGCGCCGTCCGGCGACCGGGACGCCTTCCTCATCGCCGGGGGCCGCTGTAGCTTCACTCCCATGACGCATTCCGCCGCCCTCCCGTTCCGCCTCCGCCGCGGCGAGGACGTCGTGGGGATGACGGAGATCACGTCGACCAGCGAGACGGTCGACGGGCTCCTCCGCCTCGACGGCGACCGCCTGGTGATCCAGTGGCGCGTCACCCGCTCCACCGACCGGGTGGGGACGCAGATCCGCACCGACCGCGAGCTCGAGCCCGTGCGCGAGGTGGTCGTCCCGCTCGCCGCGCTGGCGGGGGCGCAGGTGCGGCGGATGTGGTGGCGCTGGCCGCCGGGTCCGTACCTCGTCCTCACCGCCGCCGACCTCCGCGCCTTCGAGGAGGTCGCCGGCGAGGGCGGGCTCCGGCTCGACCACCCGGCCGAGCTCGTCCTCCCCCTCAAGCGCCCCGCCCGCCTCCCCGCGCAGGAGTTCGCCGCCGAGCTGGAGATGGCCCTCGCCGAGCGCGCGCTCCGCGCCGCCGACGACGCGGCCCGCCTCGGGAGCGGCGCGCCCCCCGCGCTCGGTGACGGACCGGAAGGCGAAACTCCGCCGCGCCTCCCCGCGTAGACGCCTCCGTGAAGGCCCC
>DATACF010000254.1:0-14806 GCA_036259235.1 Longimicrobium sp.
CGCGAGACCTACAGCGACGAGGAGGTGGCCGTCGTCCCGCTGGTGACCTCGGTCTCCTTCGACATCTCCATCTTCGAGATCTTCCGCCCCCTCGCCTCCGGGGGGACGGTCGTCGTCGCCGAGAACGCGCTGGCCGTCCCCACCCTCCCCGAGCGCGACCGGATCACCCTCCTGAACACCGTCCCCTCGGCCGCCGCCGAGCTGGCGCGGATGGGGGCGATCCCCCCGTCGGCGCGGACGGTGAACCTGGCCGGCGAGCCGCTCAAGCGCTCCCTCGTGGACGCCCTCTACGCCACCGGGACCGTCCGCGCGGTGTGGAACCTCTACGGTCCGTCCGAGGACACGACGTACTCCACGGCCGCCCTCGTCCCGCGCGACACGCAGCGGGCGCCCACGATCGGCCGGCCGCTGGCGAACACGCGGATGTACGTGGTCGACGCGACGTTCGCCCCCGTCCCCCTGGGGGTGGCGGGGGAGCTCCTGGTCGGCGGCGACGGGCTGGCGCGCGGGTACCTGGGGCGGCCGGGGATGACGGCCGAGAAGTTCGTCCCCGACCCCTTCTCGGCCGCCCCCGGCGCGCGTCTCTACCGCACCGGCGACCTCGTCCGCTTCCTCCCGGGCGGCGAGCTCGACTTCCTGGGCCGGATCGACCACCAGGTCAAGGTGCGCGGCTTCCGCATCGAGCTGGGGGAGATCGAGTCCGTCCTCCTCCGCCACCCGGCCGTCCGCGAGACGGTGGTGGTGGTGAAGGAGGACGCCGCCGGCGACCGCCAGCTGGTGGCGTACGCCGCCGCCGGCGCGGGGACGGACGTGGGGGCGCTCCGCGACCACCTCCGCGCCGCCGTCCCGGAGTACATGGTGCCGCCGCGGATCGTGGTCCTCGACGCCCTCCCGCACCTCCCCAACGGGAAGATCGACCGCAAGGCGCTCCCCGAGCCCGACCTCCCCGCGGCGTCGGAAGCGTACGTGGAGCCCGCCACCGAGGCCGAGCGCGCGGTGGCGGCGGCGATGGCCGAGGTGCTGGGGCTCCCCCGGGTGGGCGCGGCCGACTCCTTCTTCGAGCTGGGCGGCCACTCGCTCAAGGCCACGCAGGTGATGGCGCGGCTCCGGGTCTCGCTGGGGGTCGACCTCCCGCTCCGGGTCCTCTTCGAGGCGCGCACCGTGGCCGAGCTGGCGAAGCGCGTCGAGGAGGCCCGCGCCGGAGGCGAGGCGTCCGCGGCGCCCGCCAGGCGGATCACGGCGGCGGCCCGCGGGAAGTACCGTATCCGTCCCGAAGAGGCCGAGCCGACGGTGGCCCCCGAGTCCTGATGGCGCGCCCGGGCCCGTTCGCGCTTCGGGAGATTGCCAAGGCGCGAAAGGAGCCGTGCACACATTGTCTAAGTCGTGTGACCGCCGGGGTTTGGTGTCCTGATCTGGGTTGACACGGCGCGCCGGAGCGTTAAGTTTCCGCTCCCGCCAATCAGCTGCGGCGCGGCCGCCGGAAGTGCTACTCTAGGCCCCAAAGGGCCTGTCAGGGAGTTTTTGTCCGGTGTACAGCGGACGCATCAGCGTCACGAAACGAGCGCAGCGGAGTCCCACGTGAGCATCACGGCCCCCGAGGGCGCGGAAGAGGCGACCGAGACCTTCGCCTTTCCGATGACGTTCCAGCAGCAGCGGCTCTGGTTCCTCGAGCAGTACGAGCCCGACACCGCGCTGTACAACATCCCCGGCGGCGCGCGGATCCTGGGCGCGCTCGACGAGGCGGCCTTCGCCCGCGCGGTCGACGAGATCGTGGCCCGGCACGAGGTGCTGCGGACCGTCTTCCGGAGCGTCGACGGCGAGCCGATGCAGGTCGTGGGCGCCGGCGCGCTCCCCCGGCTGGAGGTGCGCGACCGCTCGCACGTCTCCCCCGAGGCGCGCGAGGCCGACGCCCGCGCCCTCTTCGAGGAGGAGGCGCGGCGCCCCTTCGACATCGCCCGCGGGCCCCTCCTCCGCGTGGTGCTGGGGCGCTACGAAGCGCACGACCACGCCTTCGTGATCTGCCTCCACCACATCGTCGGCGACGGGTGGTCGATGGGGGTGCTGAACCGCGAGCTGATGACGCTCTACGGCGCCTTCGTCCGCGGCGAGCCCTCGCCCCTCCCCGACCTCCCGCTCCAGTACGCCGACGTGGCGGTGTGGCAGCGCGAGACGCTGGAGGGGGAGGCGCTGGAGGCGGAGCTGGCGTGGTGGAAGGAGCGGCTGGCGGGGGCCCCGGCGGTCCTCGACCTCCCCACCGACCGGCCGCGCCCGGCGCGCCAGTCGCACGAGGGGAGCGTCTTCGTCTCGTACTTCCCCCCGGAGCTCCTGGCGCGGGCGCGCGAGGCGGCGCGGCGCGAGGACGCCACCCTCTACATGCTCCTCCTGGCGGTCCTCGACGTCCTCCTCTGGCGCTACACCGGCGCGCGCGACCTCCTGGTCGGCACCCCGGTGGCCAACCGGACCGAGGCCGAGACGGAGGTGCTGATCGGCCTCTTCGCCAACACGCTGGTGCTGCGGACGCGGGTGGACGGGGCCCTCCCCTTCCGCGAGCTGGTGGGGCGGGTCCGCGAGGCGTCGCTGGCCGCGCACGACCACCAGGACATCCCGTTCGAGAAGCTGGTGGAGGAGCTGGGGACGGAGCGCGACCTGAGCCGGCCGCCCCTCTTCCAGGTGATGTTCATCCTCCAGAACCACACCGCCCCGCTCCCGATGACCGACCTCTTCCAGGGGGTCCGGACCATCGTGGGGGGGAACGAGACCTCCAAGTTCGACCTCACCTTCATCGGCGGCGAGCGTCTCGACGGGACGCTGATGCTGGCGATCGAGTACCCCACGGCGCTCTTCGACCGCGCCACGGCCGAGCGGATGGCGGCGCACTTCCGCACCGTCCTCGAGGCCGCCTGCGAGCGCCCCGACACCCCGGTCGGCGCCCTCCCGCTGATGCCGGAGGCCGAGCGGGCGGCGGTGCTGGAGACGTGGAACGCCACCGCGCGCGACTACCCGGCGGGGCTCGTCCACGAGCGCGTCTCGGCCCAGGCGGCGGCGACGCCGGGCGCGGTGGCCGTGGTGGGCCCGCACGGGACGCTCACCTACGGCGAGCTGGAGGCGAGGTCGAACCGGCTGGCCCGCTACCTCCGCTCCCTCGGCGTCGGCCCCGGCGTCCTGGTGGGCGTCGCGGTGGAGCGCTCGGCGGGGATGGTGGCGGCGCTCCTGGGGGTACTGAAGGCGGGGGGCGCCTACGTCCCCGTCGACCCCGACTTCCCGGCCGACCGCGTGTCGTACATGCTGGCCGACGCGGGGGCGCCCGTCCTCCTCACGCAGTCGTCCCTCGCCGGCCGGTTCCGGGTCGCCGAGGGCGCCGCGGTGGTGCGGATCGACACCGACGCCGACCTGATGTCCGCCTTCTCGGCCGAGCCCTTCCCGTCGGGGGCCACGGAGGACGACCTGGCGTACGTGATCTACACGTCGGGGTCCACCGGCCGCCCCAAGGGGGTGCAGGTGCGCCACGGCGGCGTCGCCAGCTTCCTCCGCTCGATGGCGGAGGCGCCGGGGCTGAAGCCGTGCGACTCGCTGGTGGCGGTGACGACGCTCTCCTTCGACATCGCCGTCCTGGAGCTCTTCCTCCCGCTCGCCGTGGGGGCCAAGACGGTCGTCGCCACCCGCGAGCAGGCGGGCGACCCCGCGCAGCTCCGCGCCCTGATGGAGAAGGCGGGCGCCACGGTGATGCAGGCCACCCCCGCCACCTGGCGGATGCTGGTCGCCAGCGGGTGGACGCCTCCCGCGACCCTCAAGGTCCTCTCGGGCGGCGAGGCGCTCCCGCGCGAGCTGGCCGACGCGCTCCTGGCCGGCGGCGCCGAACTCTGGAACCTGTACGGCCCCACGGAGACCACCGTCTGGTCGACGGTGGCGAAGGTCGAGCGGGAGGGCCCCATCACCCTCGGCCGCCCAGTCGCCAACACCCGCGTCTACGTCCTCCACGACGACGGCGCCCCGGCGCCGGTCGGCGTCCCGGGCGAGCTGTGCATCGGCGGGGCGGGGGTGGCGCGGGGGTACCTGGGGCGGCCGGAGCTGACCGCCGAGAAGTTCGTCCCCGACCCCTTCGCGGGGGGCGAGGCGCGGATGTACCGCACCGGCGACCGCGTCCGCTGGCGCGCCGACGGGACGCTGGAGTTCTACGGGCGCCTCGACACGCAGGTGAAGCTGCGGGGCTTCCGGATCGAGCTGGGGGAGATCGAGTCGGTCCTCCGCGAGCACCCGGGGGTGGCCGAGGCCGCCGCCCTGGTCCGCGAGGACGTCCCCGGCGACGCCCGGCTGGTGGCGTACCTCGTCGCGAAGGGGGCCGCGCCCCCTGTCTCCGAGCTCCGCGCGCTCCTGCGCACGAAGGTGCCGGAGTACATGGTCCCCAGCGCCTTCGTGACGCTGGAGGCGCTCCCGCTGACCCCCAACGGCAAGGTCGACCGCCGCGCCCTCCCCGCCCCGGACGCCGCGGCCACCGCGCCCGAGGACACGTACGTGGCGCCCTCGACGGAGACGGAGACGCAGATCGCGACGATCTGGGCCGAGCTCCTCCGGCGCGGGCGGGTGGGGGTGAACGACTCGTTCTTCGAGCTGGGGGGCCACTCGCTCCTGGCCACGCAGGTGATGGGGCGGATCCGGCAGACGATGGGCGCCTCGCTCCCGGTCCGCGTCCTCTTCGAGGCGCGCACCGTGGCCGAGCTGGCGAAGCGGGTCGACGAGGCGAAGGCGGCGCCCGCCAAGGGCCCCCGCCTCTCCGCCGCCTCCCGCGCCGCCTACCGCGTCCACCCGCAGGCCGGCGACTGAGCGGACGCCGGGCACCCGGGACTCAGGACCCAGGACTCAGGACTCAAGGGAGCTTGATGACGTCGCAGGACCTCACGCACGACGACGATCTCCTCGCGGACGCGGAAGGCGATACCTTCGCCTTCCCGATGTCGTTCGCGCAGCAGCGGCTGTACTTCCTCGACCGGCTCCAGCCCGGCGCGCACACCTACAACCTCCCCCTGGCGGTGGAGGTGGCGGAGGCGCTGGACCCGGCCGTGCCGGAGCGCGTGGTCACCGACATCGCGCGCCGCCACGAGTCGCTGCGCACCGTCTTCCGCGAGGTCCGCGGCGAGGCGGTGCAGGTGGTCCTCCCGCCGGCGCCCGTCCCCCTCCCGGTCCACGACGTCACGCACCTCCCCGGGGGGGAGCGCCGCCAGGCCGCCCTGGCGCTCGCCGACCGCCTCTCGGCCGAGCCGTACGACCTGGCGCGCGGCCCCGTCTTCCGCCCCTTCCTGGTGAAGGTGTCGGAGAGCGCCACGCTCCTGGCGCTCGACACGCACCACATCGTCAACGACGCGACGGGGCTGGGGATCCTGATCACCGAGGCGAAGGCGCTCTACACCGCCTTCGCGGCCGGGCGCCCCTCGCCCCTCCCCGACCCGGCGCTCCAGTACGCCGACTACGCCATCTGGCAGCGCGAGGCGCTGGAGGGCGAGGAGCTGGGCGGGCAGCTCGACTGGTGGACGGCGCGGATGGAGGGGGCGAGCGGCGTCCTCGAGCTCCCCACCGACCGCCCCCGCCCCCCGCAGCCCACCGGCCGCGGCGACAGCTACGCCTGGACGTGGCCGCAGGCGCTCCGCGGGCGCGTCCTGGAGCTGGCGCGGAGCGAGCGCGCCACCGCGATGATGACCTTCCTGGCCGCCCTCGACGCCCTCCTGGCGCGGTGGACGGGGGCCGAGGACGTCGTCGTGGGGACCCCGGTCACCGGGCGCACCCTCCCCGAGACCGAGGAGGTGCTGGGCTTCTTCGTCAACACCGTGGCGCTGCGCGTGGGGGTCGAGGGCGACCCCACCTTCCGCGAGGTGCTCCGGCGGGTGCGCGACGAGGTCTTCGGGGCGCTGGCGCACCAGGACCTCCCCTTCGAGCGGCTGGTGGAGGAGCTGCGGATCGAGCGCGACCCCGCGCGGACCCCGCTCTTCCAGGTCATGTACGTCCACCAGGGCGACGAGCACGACATCCCCGACGAGCCGGTGGCCGCCGAGTGGGTCCCGTACTTCGCGGAGGTCAAGCAGGCGAAGTTCGACTTCACCCTGGTGGTGCGCGAGAGCCCGCTCGTCTTCAGCGCGGCCTTCGACTACGCGGCCGACCTCTTCGACCGCGAGACGATGGCCGCCCTGGCGCGGCGGCTGACGGCCATCCTGGAGGCCGTCACCGAGGACCCCGACCTCCGCCTCTCCCAGCTCCCCTGGCTCTTCCCCGAGGAGCGCGCGGCGGTCGTGGAGGCGCCCAACGCCACGGCCTTCGACTTCGGGGTCGAGACGACCGCCCACGGCCTCTTCGAGCGGCAGGCGGCGGAGACGCCGGAGGCCGAGGCCGCCGTCTTCGCGGGCGAGCGGTGGACGTACGGCGAGCTGAACGCGCGCGCCAACCGCGTGGCGCACCGCCTCCTCGCCCTGGGGGTGAAGGCCGAGGACCGCGTCGCCGTCCTCTCGGCCGACCCGCTCTGGGCGCTGGCGGGGATCCTGGGGGCCATGAAGGCCGGCGCGGCCTACGTCCCCCTCGACGCCGCGAGCCCGGGCGACCGGCTGGGGCAGATCGTGGAGGACGCGGGCGCGGCCGCCGTCCTGGCTCGCGGCGGGGCGGCCGGCCGTCTCCCCCCCAGCCGCGTCCCGGCCCTCGCGCTCGACGACGCCTCGCTGGCGGACGCGTCGGACGCGAACCCGGGCGTGGCGGTCGACCCCGAGCAGATGGCGTACGTCATCTACACCTCGGGCTCCACGGGGAAGCCCAAGGGGGTGATGGTCCCCCACGCGGGGGTGGTGAACCTGGCGCTCACCTTCGTCCGCCGGCACTCCTTCCGGGCCGGGCAGCGGATCCTGGTGATCCCTCCGCTCACCTTCGACGCCTCGGTGGGCGACCTCTTCCCGGCCTGGGCGTGCGGGGCGGCGCTCGTCTTCCACCCCGCCCCGGCGGAGCTGACCGGGACGGGGCTCCTCGCCTTCTGCCGCGAGGCGGGGGTGCACGTGGTCGACACCGCCGCCGCGCTCTTCAGCGGGTGGACCGACCAGCTGGCGGCCGAGGGGAAGACGGTGGACCCGTCGCCGCTGGAGATGGTGATGATGGGCGGCGAGGCCGTCACGGTGGAGCGCGCGGCGAAGTTCGCCACCCTCACCGGGGCGCGGGTGACGCTGGTGAACCACTACGGGCCCACCGAGGCGTCGGTGTGCGCCGCCCTCCGGCTGACGGTGGACGGGCGCGAGAGCGCGGCGCTCTCGGGGGTGATCCCCGTGGGGACGCCGGTGGACAACGTCCGCGTCTACGTCGTCGACCGCTTCTTCGCCCCCGTGGGCCCCGGCGTCCCCGGCGAGCTGGTGATCGGCGGGCGCGGGGTGGCGCGCGGGTACCTGGGGCGGCCGGGGCTGACGGCCGAGCGCTTCGTCCCCGACCCCTTCGCGGCGGAGCCGGGCGGGCGCCTCTACCGCACCGGCGACCGGGTGCGGTGGCTGGCCGACGGGACGGTGGAGTTCGTGGGGCGCACCGACCACCAGGTCAAGATCCGCGGCTTCCGCATCGAGCCCGCCGAGGTGGAGTCGGCGCTCCTGGCGCACGACGGCGTCCGCGAGGCGCTGGTGATGGCGCGCGAGGACGAGCCCGGGCGGAAGCGGCTGGTGGCCTACGTCGCCGGCGCCGCCGGGGGCGCGGCGCCCGACGGGGCGGCGCTCCGCGAGCACCTCAAGGCGCGCCTCCCGGACTACATGGTCCCCGCGGCGTTCGTCGCCCTCGACGCCTTCCCCCTCACCCCGCACGGGAAGGTCGACCGCAAGGCGCTCCCCGCCCCCGCCGCCGGCCGCGAGCCCGCCGCGGGCGAGGCGCCGCGGAACGAGACCGAGGCGAAGGTGGCGGAGATCTGGGCCGCCGTCCTCGGCATCGACCGGGTGGGGGTGCACGACGACTTCTTCGAGCTGGGCGGCCACTCGCTCCTGGCGATGCCGGTGATGACCCGCGTCCGCGAGACGCTGGGGGTCGAGGTCCCGCTCCGCCGCCTCTTCGAGACCCCCACGGTGGCCGCGCTCGCCGCCGCCGTCGAGGAGATCCGCGCGGGCGGGGTGCGGACCGACTACTTCCGCGCCCCCGACCAGGCGCTCGCCGACGCCGTCCTCGCCGCCGACGTCCGCCCCGAGGGGCCGGCCGTGGAGCCGGGAGGAGCGCCGCGGAACGTCTTCCTCACCGGGGCCACGGGGTTCCTGGGGGCGTACGTCCTCCACGGCTTCCTCACCCGGACCCAGGCCGACGTCTACTGCCTGGTCCGCGCCAAGGACCCGGAGGCCGCCCACGCCCGCGTCGTCGAGAACCTGCGGAAGTACCTGGCGTGGGACCCGGCGTGGGACGCCCGCGTCGTCCCCGTCGTCGGCGACCTCTCGGAGCCGCGGCTGGGGCTCTCGGAGGCGCAGCTCGACGGGCTGGCCGAGCGGGTCGACCTCGTCTTCCACAACGGCGGCGTGGTCAACTTCACCTGGGGGTACGACCGCTTCCGCACGGCCAACGTCCAGGGGACCGAGTGGGTCCTCCGGCTGGCGTGCCGCCACCGGGCCAAGCCGGTGCACTTCGTCTCCACCCTCGGCGTCTTCCTGACGCCCGAGTGGTTCGGCCGGACGGTCTCCGAGGACGCCGCCCCGGTGGGCGAGCGGATCCCCGACGGCTACACGCAGAGCAAGTGGGTGGCCGAGCGGCTGGTGTGGCAGGCGGGGGAGCGCGGGCTCCCGGTCACCGTCCACCGCCCCGCGCGCGTCAGCGGCGACTCCCGCACCGGCGCCGCCAACCCGGACGACTACCTGAGCCGGCTCCTGCTCGGGATCGCGCAGCTCGGGGCCGCCCCGGACTTCCCGTGGGGGCTCGACATGGCGCCGATCGACTACGTGGCGGCGGCCATGGTGGAGTTGGCGCTCCACGCGCCGGCCGGGCGGGCGTGGAACTTCTACAACCCCAGCATCCTCCTGGCGCCCCAGATCGCGGACATCCTCACCGCGGCCGGGTGGCCGGTCGAGAAGACGACGTGGGGGGCCTGGGTGGGGCGGGTGCACGCGGTGGACGCGCGCAACGCCCTCCACCCCCTGGCCGCCTCCTTCTCGGTGCGCGACCCCGACACCGTCGAGCCGCCGGCCTTCGCCTCCGAGCGGCTGGAGGCCGCCCTCGCCGGGACCGGGATCGCCTGCCCCGCCGCCGACGCGGCGCTGGTGCGGACCTACCTCGAACACTTCGTCCGCCGCGGGCTCCTCCGCGAGGCGGGCACCCCCGTGGAGCAGAACGCATGACGCAGCCGCAGCACGCCGGTCCCCCGGCCGACGGGTACCGCACCTTCCTGAAGATCTGGCTCGGCCAGCTCGTCTCGACGATCGGCTCGGGGCTCACCGGCTTCGTCCTGGGGGTGTGGGTCCTCCAGGAGACGGGGAGCACCACCCAGTTCGCCCTGATCGCGGCGGCCACCTCCATCCCGGGGATCCTGATGCTCCCCTTCGCCGGGGCGGTCGTCGACCGCTTCGACCGGCGGAAGGTGATGCTCTTCGCCGACGTGGTGGCCGCCCTCTGCACGCTGACGCTGGCCCTCCTCTTCGCCCGCGGGACGCTGGAGGTGTGGCACATCTGGATCACCAGCGCGATCTCGTCGGCCGCCTCCTCGTTCCAGCACCCGGCGTACTCGTCGATCATCCCCCTCCTGGTCCCCCGGGAGCGGCTGGGGAAGGTGAACGGGCTGGTGCAGACGGGGCAGTCGCTGGCGATCTTCTCCCCCGTCATCGCGGGGGCGCTGATCGGGATCGTGGGGGTCCCCGGCGTCATCGCCATCGACCTGGCCACCTTCGCCTTCGCGGCGGGGATGCTCCTCCTGGTGCGCGTCCCGCGCCCGGTGGCGAGCGCGGCGGGGGCGCAGGCGAAGGGGTCGATCTGGCGCGAGGCGGCGTACGGGTGGACGTACCTCCGCGCGCGGGGCCCGCTGCTGTGGCTGGTGGGGCTCTTCGGGCTCTACAACTTCTTCGTGGCGATGGTGTCGGTCCTCATCCTCCCCCTCATCCTCTCCTTCACCTCCGTGCAGGTGGCCAGCGTCCTCTACGCGGCCGGCGGGTGCGGGATGGTGGCGGGCGGGCTGGTGATGAGCTCGTGGGGGGGCCCGAAGCGGAAGATCGACGGGGTGCTGGGGTTCATGGCCCTCGGCGGGCTCTTCCTCTTCCTCCACGGCCTGGCCCCCTCGCCCTGGCTGATCGCGGCGATGGCGCCGGCCTTCCTCTCCACGGTCCCGGTGATCTCGGCGAGCGCCACGGCCATCCTCCAGATGCGCGTCCCCGGCGACGTCCTGGGGCGGGTCTTCGCCACCGTGGGGATGCTGTCGCGGATGTCGGCGCCGGTCGCCTACTTCCTCGCCGGCCCCCTGGCCGACCGGGTCTTCGGGCCGATGATGCGTCCCGGCGGGGCGCTGGCGGGGTCGCTGGGGGCGTGGATCGGGACGGGGCAGGGGCGGGGGATCGCGGTGATCTTCATGATCTGCGGGGTGGCGCTGGCCGCCGCCTCCCTGGCCGGGTGGCTCAACCCGCACCTCCGCCGCGTGGAGGACCCCGAGGCCGAGCCCCTCGCGGCCCCCGCGCCGGCCGAGGCGGAGGCCGTCCCGGCCTGAAGCCTCCGGGCGCGTGTCCTCCGGCTCCTCGTCCGTGAGAGCTCCCTTTTAGGCTCTCACAGGGGACACGGAGGACACAGAGGGGGATCGGTGTGGCGCGGAGCTCCCCCTGTGTCCCCTGTGCCCCCTGTGAGAGGCCGGGGTTGGGGAGGGTGGAGAATGCGAAGAAGGTTTGGGTGGATGGAACGGAATCGACGAACTCTGCGACGTAAAGGAACGACGTGCCGCTGACGCTGCCGCCCGAGGAGCACCGGGCGCTCCACGAGACCAACGAGGCCCCGGGGCCGATCCTCGACCTCCTGGGCGGGGCCGCCCTCCGCGTGGCCGGCGCCGCCAGCAAGCTGGGCGTCTTCGAGGCGCTGGCCGAAGGCCCCCGCACCGCCGCCGCCGTCGCCGAGCGCGCCGGGACGCATCCGCGCGGCACCGCCCTCCTCCTGAACGCGCTCCGCGTCTACGGCTACGTGCAGGCGTCGGGCGAGAACGGGAGCGAGGCGTGGACGCTCACCCCCGTGGCCGAGCGGTGGATGCTCCGCGGCAAGCCCGGGAGCTTCGCCGACACGCTGGAGTTCTGGGACTCGCTCCTCTACGGCCTCTGGGGCGAGCTGGAGAAGTCGGTCACCACCGGGGCGCCCCCGGTCGACTGGTACCGCTGGCTCGAGCAGAACCCGAAGACGCTGCGCACCTTCCAGTCGATGCTCGGCGGGATCGCCCGCCACAGCGCGCCCGAGGTGGTCAAGGCCGTCGAGCTCCCGGCGGGGGCGAAGCGGCTGGTGGACGTCGGCGGGAGCCACGCCCTCTTCGCCCTGGAGTTCCTCAAGGCGCACGAGGGGCTGAAGGCGGCGGTCCTCGACTTTCCCGGCGCGCTGGAGATCGGGCGCGAGAACGCCCGGGAGGCGGGGATGGAGGACCGGGTCGACTTCGTCGCCTGCGACTTCCTCAACGACGACCTGGGCGGGGGCTACGACGTGGCCCTCCTGGCCAGCATCGTCCACGGCCTCTCCCCCGAGGAGAACGTCGTCCTCCTGAAGCGCCTGCGGGCGGCGATGAACCCCGGCGGCATCGTGGTCGTCGTCGAGCAGACCGAGGGCGGGAGCCAGCCGAAGGCGGGGGTGTCGGAGGCCTTCCTCCGCACCTTCTCGCTGAACATGTACCACCTCCAGGGCGCCCAGACCTACGCCTACGAGGAGATCGCGGCGATGCTGGAGGAGGCGGGGTTCACCGGCCCCCGCATGAGCGAGGTGCGGCAGTCGATCGACCGCGTCGTCCAGGCGACGAACCCGGGCTGACGGCGGCGGCGAGGGCGGGCCCGGCGCGCCCCGGAGGGGACGGCGCGCGCGGACGGGCGCGGGAAGGGGGACTTTCCCTTTCGGAAGAAAAACGAACTTATTGTCCGGGCGGAAGCGGTTCGCCGGCGCGGACTGGGAAACAGACGTGGGACCGGAGGCGCCCGGCAGAGGCCACCGGTGCAACGACTTGCGACGAAACCGTCACGCGGGTGAGAGCGAGATGACGACAGCGGGCGAGCGCGGCAGGGTCACCATCATCGGCGCCGGTCCGGCCGGGGCGACGATGGCCATCTACCTGGGCCGCCGCGGCTACACGGTGCGCGTCTACGAGCGCCGCGAGGACATCCGCGAGGCCGACCCGGACGACGGGCGCCGGTCGATCAACCTGGGGCTCTCGCTCCGGGGGATCCGGACCCTCGAGGACGTGGGCGTCAAGGAGCGGGTGATGGCCGGCGCCGTCCCCGCCCGGGGGCGCGTCATCCACCCGGTGCGGGGGGAGACCCGCTTCCAGCCGTACGGGCGGAAGAGCGACGAGATCCTCTGGTCGATCTCCCGGCGCGACCTCAACTGCGCCCTGATCGACCGCGCCGAGGCGATGGAGAACGTCACGTTCTGGTTCCGCCACCAGTGCACCCGCTTCGACAAGGCCACGGGGGCGACGGTCTTCCTCGACACCACCACGGGGAAGAGCTACGACGTCGAGGCCGACTTCGTCGTCGGCGCCGACGGGGCCTTCTCGGTGGTGCGCCAGCAGATGCAGCGGGGCGAGCGGGCCGACTTCGTCCAGGAGTGGCTCCCCTGGGGATACAAGGAGATGCGCCTCCCGGCCGGCGAGGACGGGAAGTCGAGGATCTTCCTGGAGGCGCTCCACGTCTGGCCCCGCGGCGACTGCGTCATCGTCTCGCACCCCAACCAGGACGGGTCGCACACCTGCACCCTCTTCCTCCCCCACGAGGGAGGGCCGCGGAGCTTCGCGGCGCTCAAGGACGACCGGGCGGTCCTGGAGTTCTTCCGCGAGACCTTCCCCGACGTCGTCGACCTGGTCCCCGACCTGGCGGCGCAGTGGCGGCACCACCCGGAGGCCTCGCTGGTGGCCACCCGCACCTCCATGTGGCACTACGGCGACCGGGTGGTGGCCGTGGGCGACGCCTGCCACGCCGTCTACCCCTTCTACGGGCAGGGGATGAACGCGGCGATGGAGGACTGCCTGACCCTCGACCGGTGCCTGGAGCGGCACGGCGACGACCGCGCGGCGGCCTTCGCCGAGTACCAGCGGACGCGGAAGGAGAACACCGACGCCCTCCACGAGCTGATCTGCCGCAACTTCGTGGAGCTGCGCGAGGGGGCCGCGTCGCCGGTCTTCGTCTGGAACAAGAAGGTGGACTTCGTCCTCAACACCCTCTTCCCCGAGCGGTGGCTCCCGCCGTACACCATGGTGGTCCACACCACCATGCCGTACGCCGAGGCGCTCCGCCGCGCCGACCGCCAGGCGCGGATCCGCCGCCGGCTCGGGATCGACTTCCTGGTCTGGCTGGCGCTCCCCTTCGACGCCCTCCGCCGCCGCCTCGGCGGCCGGGGAGGGGCGGCGACCCCGGCCCCGTCCCCCTCGCGGGGGACGCTGGGCGCGGCGGGGAGCAGCGTGGTGACGGTCAGTGTGCAGCAGCCCCCCGCGCCCGGGCGCGCGGAGCCGGCCTTCGCGACCCCCGCCGCGCGCGCGGACGAGGGGTAAAGGCGGACCCCGAGCGAGAAAGAGCGAGAGAGACGCGCATGCGCATCTACGAGAAGGACCCGCGCTGCTGGCTGGCGGAGCTGTCGGACCTGGAGGCGTCGCCGACGCCCGACCGGGTGCGGGAGCACCTGGAGCCGATCCGCACCATCGTCGAGTGGGCCAAGAGCTACCTGGGCCAGCCCCACCCGGAGCTGGGGCGGAGCGGGCCGGTCTGTCCCTTCGTCCGTCCTGCGATGGGGAAGGGGACGATGTACTTTACCGTCTGGCCCGGCGCCGACCTCGACCCCGGCGAGGTGGAGAGCGTCGTCCGCTCCTACCGCGACTGGTTCCTGGAGCTGGAGCCCCGCGAGGGGCGCGACGCCCAGTACAAGAGCATCAACATCATCTTCCCCGACCTCCCCATGGCGAAGGTGGGGACGCTGATCGACGAGACGCAGGAGCGGCTGAAGCCCCTGTACGTCCGCGAGGGGATCATGATCGGCGAGTTCCACCCGGGCCCGCCCGACAAGGCGGGGCTCTGGAACGAGGACTTCCGCCCGCTCAAGAGCCCGATCCCGCTCCTGTCGATCCGCCACATGGTGGCGACCGACTTCGCCTTCCTGAAGGACCGCAGGGACTTCATGGAGGCGTACCTGGAGGCGTTCGGCGAGAAGGTGCCCACGGCGCTCGCCGACCACGTCTTCAACGCGGCCCTGCGCTTCGGCCTCCTCCCCGACGAGGAGGGCGAGGAGCGGCCCGACACCCCGGAGACGCGCGGCCAGGCCGAGGCCGACGCACGCGCGGTGGCGAGGGCGGTCCTCGACGCCGCCAACGCCACCCTGGCCACCCACGCCCGCGAGGAGGCCGAGGCCGCCGCGGGGGGGTGCCCCTTCCACGCCGCGCAGCTCGCCCGCGAGGCCGAGGCCGCGGCCGCCGCCGGGTGCCCGGCGCACACCGGCGCCGAGCGCCTGCAGGACCGTCCCCAAGCCGCCCCCGTGGGCGCCTGAACGGGCACGGGGGTCCCCCTCCCCCGCGCCCCCCCTCACCCCCTAAGGAGAAAAGCTCGCCATGACGTATCGTAGACGCCTGC
This sequence comes from Longimicrobium sp., assembly GCA_036259235.1. Classification (GTDB taxonomy): domain Bacteria; phylum Gemmatimonadota; class Gemmatimonadetes; order Longimicrobiales; family Longimicrobiaceae; genus Longimicrobium. The sequence goes on from DATACF010000254.1 coordinate 14,751, forward strand.
GGCGCGCCGCGCTCGCGGCCGTCGCGCTCGCCACCGCCGAGCAGGCGGACGCGGCC
>DATACF010000255.1:0-3160 GCA_036259235.1 Longimicrobium sp.
GGCCGGTCGCGCGGCGCCGGGACGATGGGCGGGAGCGCCTCGCCGCCGCGCGCCCGGGCGACGCGCGCGGCCAGCCCGGCCACGGTGGGCGCGTCGAACACCGCGCGCACCGGCAGGTCCACGCCGAACGCCGTCCGCACCCGCGCCAGCATCCGCGTGGCGAGGAGCGAGTGGCCGCCCAGGTCGAAGAAGTCGTCGTGCACCCCCACGGCCACGGCGCCCAGGAGCTCGCACCAGAGCGCGGCCAGGATCTCCTCCGCCGGGTCGCGCGGCGCGGCCGGGGGCGCGGCGTCGGCCGCCGCCTCGGGCTCGGGGAGCGCCTTGCGATCCACCTTCCCGTTCGGCGTGCGGGGAAAGGCGTCCACCGCCGCCCACGCCGCGGGGACCATGTACTCCGGGAGCGCCGCCTTCAGGTGCGCCTTGAGGTCGGCGAAGCCGACGGTCGACCCGCCCTTCGCGATGACGTACGCCACGAGCCGCGGCGCGCCGCCCGCGTCCGGCCGGGCGACGACGACCGCGTCCTCCACGGACGGGTGGGTGAGGATCGCCGCCTCCACCTCGCCCAGCTCGATGCGGAAGCCGCGGATCTTCACCTGGTGGTCGAGCCGCCCCAGGTACTCCAGCTCCCCAGTGGACGTCCACCGCACCAGGTCGCCCACCCGGTACATCCGGCTTCCGGGGGGACCGAACGGGTTGGGGACGAAGCGCTCGGCCGTCATCCCCGGCCGGTTCCCGTACCCGCGCGACACCCCCTCGCCCGCCAGGTACAGCTCGCCCGGCGCGCCCTGCGGCACCGGCTGGTAGTGGTGATCCAGCACGTACGCCTGCCCGTTCCCCACCGGCCGGCCGATCAGGACCTTCGGCGCGCCCGCGGGCATGATCCAGCACGTCGAGTACGTCGTGTCTTCCGTGGGCCCGTACAGGTTCTCGATCCGCGCCAGCGTCCCCAGCCCGTGCAGCCCCTGCATCAGCGACGGCGGCACCGGCTCGCCGCCCAGGCCGAGGGAGCGGAGCGTCGGCGGAATCTTCCCCATCCGCAGCAGCTCGGCGGCGGCGCTGGGCACCATCGTCGCGCGCCGGATCTCATGCGCGGACGGAAGCTCCGCCAGCGAGAGCGCGTTCTCGACGAGGTGCAGCGTCCCGCCCCAGCAGAGGGTGCCGAAGATCTCGGCCACCGAGACGTCGAAGGAGATCGACGTCGCGCCGAGGACGGCGGCGAGCTCCTCGGCGGGAATGAGGTCGCGGAGCCAGTGGAGGACGCCGACGGTGTTGCGGTGCTCGATCCGCACCCCCTTCGGCCGGCCGGTGGAGCCGGAGGTGTAGATGGCGTACGCCAGGTTCTCCGGGCGGACGGCGTTCTCCAGGTCGGTCGAGGGATGAAGCGCGATCGCCTCCACCTCCACGTCCACGGCGACGACACGCGCCGTCGTCGGCGGGAGGCGGTCGGCGACGGACGACCGGGTGAGGACGACCGGCGCCGCCGAGTCCTCCAGCATCCACGCGATCCGCTCCGCCGGGTACGCCGGGTCGATCGGCACGTACGCGCCCCCCGCCTTGAGGACGGCCAGGAGCGCGACGACCATCTCCGGCGTCCGCTCCATGCACACGCCCACCAGCGCCTCGGGCCCCACGCCCAGCGCCCGGAGGTGGCGCGCCAGGCGGTTGGCCCGCGCGCTCAGCTCCGCGTACGTCGTCGCTTCGCCGCCGAAGACGAGCGCGGCGGCGGCCGGCGTCCGCGCGGCGGCGGCCTCGAACATCCCGTGGACCACCAGGTCGCGCGGGTGGTCGAGCGCGGTGTCGTTCCACCGCTCCACGACGCGCGTCCGCTCCTCGCCGCCGATCATCGGCAGCGCGGAGAGGCGGCGGCGCGGGTCGGCGGCGACCGCCGCGAGCAGCGTCGCATAATGCCCCGCCATCCGCTCCACCGTCGCCGCGTCGAAGAGGCCGCTCGCGTACTCGAAGACCAGCCGCGGCGCCGTCGCGTCCTCTTCCACGAAGAGGGTGAGGTCGAACTTCGACGTCCCCATCTCCACGTCCAGCCGGGTGGAGGCGACCCCCGGCATCGCCCCCAGCCCGCGGCGGGCCTGGAGCGCGAGGACGACCTGCACCAGCGGCGGGCGGTTCAGGCTCCGCTCCACCCCCACCGCGTCCACGATCCGCTCGAAAGGCGCCTCCTGCCGCGCGGTGGCGTCCACCACCGTCCGCCGCGTCCGCGCCAGGAGCTCGGCGAACGACGGGTCGCCCGAGAGGTCGCCGCGGAGGGGGAGCATGTTGACGAAGAAGCCGACGACGCCCTCCGTCTCGCTCCGCGTCCGGTTGGCCGCCGGCGAGCCGACGACGAGGTCGTCCTGCCCCGACCAGCGAGAGAGGAGAAGCTGGAACGCGGCCAGGAGCGCCATGAACGGCGTGGCCCCCTCGCGCCGCGCCGCCGCCGAGACGGCGGCCAGGAGCGCGGGGTCGAGCGGGAAGACGAGCTGCGCGCCCCGCTGGCTCTCCACCGGCGGGCGCGGGTGGTCGGTGGGGAGGTCGAGGACGCCCGTGGCGCCGCGGAGCGTCTCCCTCCACCACGCCGCCTGCGCCTCGATCGTCTCCTCCCGATGGGCCCGCTGCCACGCGGCGTAATCCGCGTACTGCAGGCGAGCGGAGGGAGCGCGGGCGCTTCCGCCCCGGAGGTGAACGACGTGTACAGCGCCGCGACCTCGCGGTAGAGCACCCCCATCGACCACCCGTCGCTCACCGCGTGGTGGACGGTGAGCGCGAGGACGTGGTCGTCCCCCCCCAGCCGGAAGAGACGGGCGCGGAAGAGCGGCCCGGCGGCGAGGTCGAACGGCGCGCGCGCCTCGGCTTCGACCGCCTCGCGCACGATCTCCGGAAGCTCGTCGGACGACGGGGAATCGACCGCCAGCGGCTCGACCGGGAGACGGAAGGGCCCCGTGTCGCGCACCCCCTGCACCGGCTCGCCGTCCACCTCCGCGAACGCCGTCCGCAGCGCCTCGTGGCGGCGGACGAGCGCGTCCAGCGCCCGCTCCAGCGCGCCCGCGTCGAGCGCGCCGCGGAGGCGGAAGACGGCGGGGAGGTTGTAGACCGCGCCGCCGGGGCGCATCCGGTCGAGGAACCAGAGCCGCCGCTGCGCGAACGACGCCGCCAGCGCCCCGCCGCG
>DATACF010000256.1:0-3615 GCA_036259235.1 Longimicrobium sp.
GGGGGGCCCCGGCCGTCCAACGTTGGTCCCATGCGCAGGACGATGGGGGTTGCCGCGCCCATGGAGCGGTACCGAAAGACACCCCCCCGCGCCTGCCCGACATACAGCCCCTTACTCCCGGCCAATCTCATGAAGATCGGAGCACGCCCCCTGCTGGTCCTCCACGGCGACGAGCAATTCCGTGAGCGCGTCCGCAAGGTCGCGGGGAAGGAATACACCTTCCAGGCCGTCCCCGACTGGCCCTCGCTGGAGGAGGCGGTCCGCGACTCCCCGCCCTCGGCGCTGGTGGTCGTGAACCCGTACGAGGACACCAACGGCCGCGCCGGCCCGTCGCCCGCGCTGCGCTCGCTCCTGGTGGAGTTCCCCTCGACGGCGGTGTTCGCCGCGCTGGAGGTGCGCCCGGACCGGGTCGACGACCTGCGGACGCTGGGGAAGTGGGGGGTGGTGCAGGTGATCTCGATCGCCCACGACGACACCCCCGAGGCGCTGGTGCAGCGCTTCCGGCAGTCGCAGGGGCGGCCGCTGAAGGCGCTCCTGGAGCAGGTGCTCCCCCCGGACACCCCGGGGCGCGCCCGCGCCATCGTGGACGCGGCGGCCGAGGTGGTGGCGGTCGGCGGCCACGGGCGCGACCTGGCCCGCTCGCTCCAGCTCTCGCGCCGCACGCTCCTGCGCTGGTGCGAGCGCGCGGAGCTCCCGCCCCCGCGCAAGCTCCTGGCGTGGATGCGCATCCTCTTGGCCGCCGAGCTCCTCGACGATCCCGGCCGCACGGTGCTCTCGGTGGCCCACGCCTGCGGCTACTCGTCGGACAGCGGTCTCCGCCGCGTGACGCAGAAGTTCGTCGGCGCCAGCCCCACCGAGCTCCGCCGCCGCGGTGCCTTCGCCCGTTCGTCGAAGGTCTTCCTCGAGGTCCTCGCCCGCTACCGCGGCGCCCAGGCGCTCTGACGCCGCCGCGCTGAAGGTCGCGATCGGGGAGAGGGCGGCGGTCCGCGAGGATCGTCGCCCTCGTCGCGTTCCGCGGCCTCCGCGCGGGGCCCTCACCCGGCTCGCTTCGGGCTCGCCACCCTCTCCCGTTCCGGGCCCGTTCCGGGAGAGGGGACGTTCAGCCCGGTGCATCACGCGAGCGATGGCGTGGGGGAGAGCCCGTAAGTCGCGGATCGGGTTGGTGTTCTCCCCTCCCTCGCGGAGCGGGGGAGGGGCCGGGGGTGGGGGCCGCCGTGGCATGCGATGAAAGGCCGTCGAAACGGATCCGAAGTGCGCAGTTCGGCGCCGTTGCATGAGGGATGCGGGCCCGAAGGGCGAAGACCCTGGCGGAGGGGAATGCGATGGGGATCGCGATCGGCGAGGAGGCGGAGGAGGCGCGGAGTCCGCCAGGGGCTTCGCGCCGTTGGAAACGGTAGTATCGTTTCCTACGGCGCCCGCAGCCCGGCCCGGAGCGCAGCGGAGGGACATGCCCAGAGCCGTCGTCGCCGTTCGCCGTTGCAGTTGCCGTTCAGCCCAGCCCGACGAAACGAAAAAGGACGCGATCGCTCGCGTCCTTTCTTCTTCTTCCTATCCATCCGACGACGACGAAACGCTCAGAAGAGCATCGTCGCGTTGTGGTGCTGGTTGGCCGCCTCGATGAAGTCCTCGAAGAGCCGCCGCGTCCCCTCGTGCGTGTCGATGAGCATCTCGGGGTGCCACTGCACGCCGACGAGGAACCGCTCGGGGTCGGCGCCCTCGAGCGCCTCGAGCATCCCGTCGGGCGCCCACGCCGTCGGCACCAGCCCCTCCCCGATCCGCGCCACCGCCTGGTGGTGCATGGAGTTGATCATCCCCTCGGCCGCGCCGAACGCCGCGTGGAGCCGCGACCCCTCGGCGATGCGGACCTCGTGCGCCAGGTAGTCGCGCGCCCACCCCGCGCCGGGGAAGTAGTCGTGCTTGATGGCGCCGTCGAAGAGGGTGCAGTCCTGCACCAGCGTCCCGCCCGCGGCCACGTTGATCACCTGCATCCCCCGGCAGACGCCGAAGACCGGCTTCCCGTCGGCCAGCGCCCACCGCGCGAGCTGGAGCTCCACCGCGTCGCGCGCCAGGTCGGTGCGCCCGCACAGGTCGTGGCGCGTCTCGCCGTACGACACCGGATCGACGTCGACGCCGCCGGCGATGAAGATCCCGTCGAGGCGGTCGTAGATCCCCCGGAGCGTCTCGAGGTCCTCGTCGAGGAGCGGGACCATCCAGGGGATGGCGCCGACCGAGGTGCAGGCCAGGAAGTAACGCTGGTTCATCACCCACGAGGCCGGGAGGTCCTCGGGGATGCGGTCGATGGACTGGAGCGTCTGGGTGGGGATGCCGATGACGGGACGCTGCTGCATGGAACAACCTCGCGGGATACGAAAAAACGGTCCCGCCTGCGATGGCAAGAACGGGACCGTGCATGGAAAGGTAACGGCGGCCTCGCCGCTCCACAACGGTTTACCCCGTGGACGGCATCGGGTTCGTGGCAACTTGCAAGGGTGCGCGTTTTTCGCCGCGATTGCCTCCGGCGGCTTCCGGGGTACTATAGAGGGAACCGGGACCTTTCAACCGACGAGGCTCTGATGGCGGCGGAGACCCAGGGGGTCGAGCTCTCCGAGCTGGTGCGGCGGTACCTGTGGGAGCACGACCCCGAGCGGATCACCTGGGAGTCGAGCCGCCACACGATCGTCGCCAAGCTCCTGCAGGTCGGCGGGTGGGACGCCGTCCGCTGGCTGCGCGCCAACGTGGGCGACAACGAGCTGCGCGAGTTCCTGGCGCGCCGCCGCGGCCGGGGAATCGACCCCAAGCGCCTCCGCTTCTGGGAGCTGGTCCTGGACCTCCCCAAGGCGGAGGTGGACGCCTGGATCGCCGCCGCCCGCGCCGACCCGTGGCACCGGAGGACGCGGGGATGACCTTCCACCCGGAGGTCATGCCCGCGGCCCAGCAGGAGACGCTGCGTCTTCTCGGCCCCTTCGCCGCCGAACACGGCTTCTATCTCGGAGGCGGGACCGCCGTGGCCATCCACCTGGGGCATCGGCGCTCGATCGACCTCGACTGGTTCAGCCCCGACCCGTTCCCCGACCCCATGCGGCTCGCCGCCGCGCTCCGGGAGGGCGGCGGGGAGCCGGGCGTCGAATCGGTCGACGAGGGGACGCTCCACGCCGTCGTGGGCGACGTGCGCGTGAGCTTCCTCGAGTTCCGCTACCCCACGCTCCGGCCGACCCTCGAATGGCCGGCGTACCGGTGCCGGCTCGCCGCGCTCGAGGATCTCGCCTGCATGAAGCTTTCGGCCATCGCCAACCGCGGCGCGAGGAAGGACTTCGTCGACCTCTACGCGCTGGGCCGCTCGGGGCTCGCCCTCGACCGCATGCTCGACCTCTACCGGGAGAAGTTCCAGACCCGCGAGGTCGGGCACGTCGTCTTCAGCCTCACGTACTTCGAGGATGCCGAGGCCGAGGAGATGCCGGAGATGCTGTGGGAGCTGACGTGGGACGAGGTGAAGGACACCGTGCGGAGGTGGGTCCTCGACCTCGCGCGGCGGCAGGTGCCTCCGGCCCCGCCTCCGGACGGCGGATGAGAGGAGGGGAGACGGCGACGGGCCGGGGACACCTGCTCCCCGGCCCG
>DATACF010000257.1:0-9308 GCA_036259235.1 Longimicrobium sp.
AGGCGCTCGGCTACGCGCTGGACGAGCGCCGCTTCATCAAGCACGCGCCCCCGCCGCCGGGCGAGCGATGAGCCCCATCCTCCTCCTCACCGGCGCTCCCGGAACGGGGAAGACGACCGTCGCCGCGCTCCTCGCGCGGGACGCCGCGATGGGACTGCACCTCCCCGGCGACCTCTTCTTCACCTTCCCCGCCCACCCGCTCTCGCCGTACCGCCCCGAGGCGCACGCGCAGAACGAGGCCGTCCTGGCCGCGCTCGCCCGCACGGCCGCCGCCTTCGCCGCGCACGGCTACGACGTGGTCGTGGAGGGGATCTTCGGCCCCTGGTTCCTCCCTCTCCTCGCCCGCGAGCTCCTCCCCGCCGGCCACCCGGTCGACTACGTCGTCCTCCGCGTCCCGCTGGAGACCGCGCTCCGCCGCGTCCACGCGCGCGAAGGCCCCGCCCGCGAGCACGTCGTGCGGCAGATGCACGCGGCGCTCGCGGAGCTGGGGCCGTACGCGGGACAGGTCGTGGAAACGGACGGGCGGACGCCGCAAGAGGTCGCGGAAGAAGTGCGGCGGAGGCGGGCGGAGGGCGCGTTCGCGCTCGGTCTGAGCGAAGCCGTCGCGCGCGGCGCGGGTGACGGCGGAGAAACCCCGGCCGCCGCGCCCGCGTAGACCGGCGCGAGCCCGCGGTCTTCGTCTCCCACCTCCACCCGCGATCCCGACATGGTCCAGCCGCCCCGCCGTCCTCCGCGGGAGACCTCCGCACTCCGGGCCGCCGCCGACGGCCTGGGGATGGGCGCGGCCGTCGGCGGCCTCCTCTTCGGCGTCTGGACCCTCGACCTCGCCTGGTGCCTCACGCTCACGGCCGCCGGCGCCCTGGCCGGGATGCCGATCACGCTGGCGGCGCGGAGGCGCGAGTCGTGGCCCAATGTGGCGCGAGCGGCCGTGCGCGCCGTGGCGGGGGCCGTCGCGGGCGCCTTCACCTGGCTCGTCATGCGGCCCGAGGTGCACCCCGCGGTCGCCGTCGCGATCGGCGCCTTCACCGTCGGCGCGATCTTCCTCTTCGAGCCGCAGCGGGTGGCTACGGCTCCCCCTCCCCCTCCCCCGCCGCCGAAGCGTCGAGGTACGGGTCGCCCTCGTCGTGGACGTCGGGGAGCGGGAGGGTGAAGCGGACCGTCGTCCCGCGCCCCAGCTGGCTCTCGGCGCCGATGGAGCCGCCGTGCCCCTCCACCAGGTGCTTCACGATGGCCAGCCCCAGCCCCGTCCCCCCCTCCTCGCGCGAGCGCGCCGCGTCCACCCGGTAGAAGCGCTCGAAGATCCGCGGGAGGTGCGCCGACGGGATCCCGCTCCCCGTGTCGCGCACCGCCACCTCCACCCACGGCCGCCCCTCCCCCTCGCCCGTCCCCGCCCCGCCGGTCGACGGCGACGAAGAGGACGACGACAGCGGCGACAGCACCACCCGCGCCCCCACCTCGATCGTCCCCTCCGGCGGCGTGTAGCGGAGCGCGTTCCCCAGCAGGTTGGTGAAGACCTGCCGCAAGGCGGACGGGTCGGCCCAGACGTACTCCGCCTCCGGCGCCGCCTCCACCCCGTAGCGCACCCCCTTCCGCGCCGCCGCGTCGGCGAACACCGCCCACGCCTCCCGCGCCATGTCGCACACCGAGACGATCTCCGGCTGCACCCGCCACCCGCCCGACTCCAGCCGCGACAGGTCGAGGAGGTCGTCCACGATCCGCTGGAGCCGGTCGGCGTTCTGCTTCACCGTCTCGGCGAACTGCCGCCGGAGCGGCGCCGGGAGGTCGGGGTCCAGGAGCGTCTCGCTGAAGCCGCGGATGGCGGTGAGCGGCGTCTTCAGCTCGTGGCTCGCGTTCGCCACGAAGTCGCGGCGCACGTCCTCCAGCCGCCGGAGCGCCGACACGTCGAGGAAGACCATCACCGCCCCCGCCGCCAGCGGCTGCGCCGTCCCCAGGAGGTGCTGCCCGTCGACCCGCAGCTCCGTCGGCGGCACCGGCTCGCCCGCGAGCGCCCGCCGGACGAAGTCGAGGTACGCCTGCCGCCGCGCCACCTCCTGCGGCGAGAGCCCCCGCGGGTCGCGCGCCAGCGAGAAGATCCGCCGCGCCGCCGGGTTGGCCCGCTTCACCCGCCCCGACGCGTCCACCGCGATCACCCCCTCGGCCATCGCGTCGATCAGCGCCTGCATCTCCGCCCGCTCCCCCTCCAGCTGCCCCAGCCGCCGCTGGAGCTCGCCCGCCAGCGCGTCCAGCGCCTCGGAGAGCTCCCCCACCTCGTCGCGATGGCGCACCCGCCCCCCCGCGCGCCGCCCCAGGTCGCCCGCCGCCATCGCCCGCGCCACCTCCGCCAGCTGGCGCAGGGGGTGGGTCACCGCCAGGCTGAAGCCGAACGAGAGGAGCGAGGTCAGCACCAGCGCCAGCGCGCCCACCCCGAAGATCCCCCGCTGCACCCGCCCCACCGCCCGGTGCACCTCCTGGAGGGGGAAGGAGAGGCGGATCACCGTCCCGTTCGCCCCCGGCGCCGTCATGTAGAGGTGCGCCGCCCCCACCGACGTCGAGCGGCGCACCGCCTGCCCCCAGCGCCCCTCGAGCGCGTCGCGCACCTCCGGGCGGGCCAGGTGGTTCTCCATCGCCCGCAGCCCCGCGCCGTCGCGCTCCGAGTCGCCCAGCACGCGTCCGTCGCGGCCGACGAGCGTCACGCGGCGGTCGCTCAGGCGCGCCAGGAGGTCGGCGAGCGAGTCGGGGGGGAGCTCCGGGTAGCGGTCGGAGAGGGCGCGCGCCAGCGCCAGCTCGCGCCGGAGGTCGGCGGCGGCGTTCTCGGTCAGCCGCGTCCGCAGCATGGAGCCCACCCCCAGCGTGAGCGCCGCCACCACGGCCGCGATCACCGCCAGGTAGCTCAGGAACAGCTTCTGGTCTACGCGCAGGCGCACGTTCGTCGGCTCGGGTGCGTGTCTCGGGATCCGTCGACGCGGACGATGTCGAGGAACTGCAACGGCAACTTCAACTTCAACGGCAACGGCAACGGCAAGGCTCGGGCGTGTCCCTCCGCTGCGCTCCGGGCCGGGCTGCGGGCCGCGTAGGCAACGATACTACCGTTGCCAACGCGGCGAAGCCCCTGGCGGACTCCCCGGCGCGCGGGCGACGTCGCGAATCGCCGTTCCCTTCGCATTCCCCTCCGCCAGGGTCTTCGCCCTCCGGGCCCGCATCCCTCACGCAACTTCGCGGAACGTCGATGACGTGCGACCGGCCCCTCCGCGCGCCCGCGGAGCCCGCCGCATGTGACGAAAGACCGCCCTCGTCCTCGAAGTCCTCCCCCCTCTCCCATTCTTTGGGAGAGGGGGGCCGGGGGGGGGTGAGGGTCGCGGGGCCGGAGCGCGCACGGAATCCCTTCGCCCACACCACCGCCAATCTAAACACGCGGAAGGCCGGCGAGAATCGGAGCCCTCCCCCGATTCCCCTCCGGCCTCCCTCGTCCAACGCACTCACGCACTCACGCACTGCCGTCACCGCGGCGGGTCCGTCCGGAAGCGGTACCCGAACCCCCGCACGGTCTCCACCCAGTCCGCGTGCTCGGCCAGCTTGTTCCGCAGCCGCTGCACGTGCATGTCCACGGTGCGGGTGGCGATGTTGGCGGTCACCTCCCATACCGCCTCCAGGAGCTGGCGGCGGCTCTGCACGCGGCCGCGGCGCTCCATCAGCGTCAGCAGCAGGCGGTACTCCGTCGGCGTCAGGTCCAGCTCGCGCCCGTCCACCTCCGCCCGCGCCGCGCCGGTGTCGACGGCGAAGGGGCCCACGCGCACCGTCTTCCCGCCCTTCCCGGCCGGGGGCGCCTGCTGCACCCGCCGGAGCACCGCCGCCACGCGGAGGATCAGCTCCTGCGGCGAGAAGGGCTTCGCCACGTAGTCGTCGGCGCCCAGCTTGAGCCCCGCGATCCGGTCCTGCTCCTCGCGGCGGGCGGTCAGCAGGATGACGGGGATGTCCTGCGTCTCGGGGCGGCGGCGGAGCTCCTCCAGCACCGAGAGCCCCGACATCCCGGGGAGCATCAGGTCGAGGACGATCAGGTCCGGGCGCTCCACCTCCGCCGCGCGGATCGCCTCCGGGCCGCTGGACGCGGTGCGGACGCGGTAGGCCTCGCGCGCCAGGTGATAGGCCACCAGCGCCGAGATGTCCGGCTCGTCGTCGACCACCAGGATGTGGGCGCTCATCGCCTTCCGGCCTTCCTTGGGGTCGGAGCGGGTGCCAGCACCGATCAATTCGTTGAACGCGCCGTGAAGATGCGGCTCGGCGGACGCGGTCGGCAAGGTTTCACCTCCTCGGAAGCGTTGGGTCGTTGGCCACGGCCGGAGTGTATCGGCGCGGTGTAACGGCCCCGTCACGACTTTGGAATGCGGGAGTGACGATCGCCGGGAACCCCAAAAAGAATCTCACGCAGAGGCAGCAGGGGAAGCAGAGAAACCCCGGATCGAAGTTCTCTGCTGTCTCCGCTGCTCTGCGTGAGACCCGTCTTTTACTGCCTTGGCCTCTCACAGGGGGCACAGGGGACACGGGGGGAGATCGGCGCGCGTCCGAAGTCCCCCCTGTGTCCTCTGTGCCCCCTGTGAGAGACTTAAGACTAAGCCGCCGAATGCGCCTGCGCCCGCGCCTCTTCGGAAGTGTCGGACGACGGCGGGCGGTGGAAGTGGGGCGTGTCGTCGAGCGGGTGCGGCGGCTCCAGCACCTTCGGCGGGAGGACGAGGCGGAAGGTGCTCCCCTCGCCGGGGATCGAATCCACCTCCAGCGACCCGTTCAGGAGCTTGGCCAGACGCCGCGAGATCGGCAGCCCCAGCCCCGTCCCCTGGTGCTGGTTCGGCTGCGAGAGCTGGACGAACTCGTCGAAGATCTTCTCGTGATCCTCCACCGGGATCCCGATCCCCCGGTCGGCCACCGCCACCTCCACCCCCCCGTCCTCCAGCACCCGCGAGCGCACCGTGATCGGCCGCCCCTCGCCGAACTTGATCGCGTTCGACAGGAGGTTCAGGAGGATCTGCCGCACCCGCCGCGGATCGGTGATCACCGTCACCGTCTCCCCCTCGTGCTCCAGCGCCAGCTCCGAGCCGTGCTCGTCGGCCAGCGGGCGCACCGTCACGAAGAGGTCCTGGATCACGGTGGGGAAGGTCGCCGGCTGGATCTCCAGCTCCAGCTTCCCCGCCTCGATCTTGGAGAGGTCGAGGATGTCGTTGACCAGCTCCAGGAGGTGCCGCGCCGCCTTGTTCGCCCGCTCGATCCCGTTGGCCTGCTCGGGGTTGAGCGGCCCGTAGATGTTGTCGAGCAACAGCGAGCTGTATCCCAGGATGGCGTTGATGGGGGTCCGCAGCTCGTGGCTCATGGAGGCGTAGAAGCGGCTCCGCGCGCTCATCGCCGCCTCCAGCTCCGACTGGCGGTGCTGGAGCTGCTCGTTGACCGACTTCAGCTCCGCCGTCGTCCGCTCCAGCGACACCGCCTGCTGCCGGAGCGCCTCCTCGTGCGCCTTCCGCTCCGAGACGTCGCGGGCGATCATCGTGTAGACCCGCTCCTGCTCCAGCTGGAGGCACGAGAGCGACGCCTCCACGGGGAAGCGGTCCGCGCCCCCGGCGCGCACCCCGGTGAGCGAGAGCGCCTGCTGCACCCCGTCCTTCCCCGGCTTCGACGCCGGGGCGCACACCGCCGCCAGCCCCTCCTCCGAGAACGGCTCGCCGAAGAAGTCGTCGATCGCCCGCCCCAGCGCCGCCTCGGCCTCCACCCCGAACATCCGCTCGGCCGCCGCGTTGAAGAGCGTCACCCGCCGGTCGTCGCCGAAGGTGACGATCGCCTCCATCGCCGAGCCCACGATCTCGGCCATCCGCGCCTCGCTCTCCAGGAGCTCCGAGCGGTGGCGGAGCTCCAGCTCGCGGCGCTCCACCTCGCGGAGGCGCTGCTCCTGCTCCTTCAGCTGCTCGGTCTTGAGGTAGAGGTCGACGAAGACCGTCACCTTGGAGCGGAGGATGTCGGTGTTGAAGGGCTTGAACATGTAGTCCACCGCCCCCACCGAGTACCCCTGGAAGACGTACTCCTCGTCCTTGCTGATCGCCGTCAGGAAGAGGATCGGGGTCGAGCGGCTCCGCTCGCGCGACTTGATCAGCTCCGCCGTCTCGAAGCCGTTCATCCCCGGCATCTGCACGTCCAGGAGGATGCACGCGAAGTCGTGCCGCAGCACCTCGCGCAGCGCCTCCTTCCCCGACGAGGCCCGCACCAGGTCGTGCCCCAGCGGCTCCAGGATCGCCTCCAGGGCGAAGAGGTTCTCCGGCCGGTCGTCGACCAGGAGGATGCGGGCCTTCCGCGGCTCGCTCATGCGCGCGCCCCCCGGCACGGCGGGACCCGGCGCCCGCGGATCGACGCCAGGTGCGGCCCGATGGCGTCCAGCGGGAGGACGCACGCCTCGGGGACCGCCTTCGCCGCCGCCTGCGGCATCATCCGCACCTCGGCCGTCCCGGGGTCCTGCACCACCGCGTACCCCCCCTGGTCGACGATCCGGCGCAGGCCCCGGCTCCCGTCGGCGTTGGCGCCGGTCAGCACCACCCCGATCAGGTCGGGGCCGTAGACGTCGGAGGCCGAGTCGAAGAGGACGTCGATCGAGGGGCGGCTGTAGCGCACGGGGGCGTCCGTCGAGAGCGAGAAGAAGCCGTCTTCGGCCAGGAGGTGGTAGTCGGGCGGGGCCACGTAGACGCGCCCCGCGCGGACCTCCTCCTTGTCGTTCACCTCGCCGACCTCCAGCGCGGTGCACTCCTGGAGGAGCTCGCAGAGGAGCTCCGAGTCCTTGCTCCGGTGCTGCACCACGGCCACCGGGAGGCCGAAGCCGGCGGGGAGCCCGCCCACCAGCGTGCGGAGGGCCGAGAGCCCCCCCGCCGAGACCCCGACGACCACCATCCGGTACCCCTGCGCGGAGGCGCCCACGGGTCAGCCCTTCCTCCGGAAGATCTTTTCCTTCGCGTTCAGCGCCTCGTAGCGTTCCTCGAAGGCGGTGAAGCGGAGCGACTCCTTGTTGCCCAGGCAGAGGAGCCCGAAGGGGACGAGGGAGGCGGCGAAGAGCTCGTGCACGCGGTTCTGGAGGTCGCGGTCGAAGTAGATCATCACGTTGCGGCACAGGATCACGTTGAACTCGGCGAACGAGCCGTCGGTGACCAGGTTGTGCTGCGAGAAGACGACGTTGCGCGTCAGCGAGGCGTTGAAGAGCGCCCCGTCGTACATCGCCGTGTAGTATTCCGAGAACGACCGCGCGCCCCCCGCGGCCAGGTAGTTCTGCGTGTACTCCTGCATCTTCTCCAGCGGGAAGATCCCCGACTTGGCGCGGTGGAGGACGACCTCGTTGATGTCGGTGGCGTAGATCCGCGCGCGGTCGTACAGCCCCTCCTCCTGCAGGAGGATCGCCATCGAGTACACCTCCTCGCCCGTCGAGCACCCCGCGTGCCACACCCGGATGAACGGGTAGGTGCGGAGCACCGGCACCACCTGCGTCCGGAACGCCAGGTAGAACCCGGGGTCGCGGAACATGGCGGTGACGTTGATGGAGAGGTCGAGCAGCAGCTCCTCCATCAGCGCCGGGTCGTGGAGGACCCGGTCCTGGAGCGCGCTCACCGTCTCCAGCCCCTCCTGCTGGATCCGCTTCCACAGCCGCCGCTTGATCGACGAGTAGGCGTAGGAGCGGAAGTCGAAGCCGTAGTGCCGGTGGATCCCGTCCAGGAGGAGCTCCACCTCGATCTTCTCCAGCTCGCGCGGGTAGTCGCTCGGGGTGTCGGGGAGCGACACCGCCCGCGCCCGCGCGCGGGCCGCCTCGGCGGCGTCCACCCGCCGCCGGCGCGGCCCCCCGTCCGCCTCCCTCGCCTCCGCCTTGTTCTCTGCCACGTCCCTCTATGGTGCCCGGTGGCCGGGGCGCGGCCCCGGGCCCGCAATCGATGGTGTGTCGGTGTCGCGCTCCAAGCCGGGAACGGGGACCGCTGTCCCCTGTTCCCTATCCCCTGTCCCCTACCGGTAGAGCCACACCCGCATCAGCGACAGGAGCTGGTCGGTGTCCACCGGCTTGGTGATGTAGTCCGACGCCCCGGCGGCGATCGACTTCTCGCGGTCGCCCTTCATCGCCTTTGCCGTCAGCGAGATGATCGGGAGCTGCTGGAACTCCGGGATCTGCCGGATGGCGCGCGTCGTCTCGTAGCCGTCCATCTCGGGCATCATCACGTCCATCAGCACCAGGTCGATGTCCGGGTTGGCCTTGAGGACCTCCATCGCGTCGCGGCCGTTCTCCGAGAAGAGGACCGACATCCCCTGCGCCTCCAGCACCGACGTGAGCGAGAAGATGTTGCGCACGTCGTCGTCGACCACCAGGACCCGCTTCCCCGCGAAGGTGCTGTCGGAGGCGTGGAGCTGCTCCAGCATCCGCCGCTTCTGGTCGGGGAGCTTGGCCTCCACCCGGTGCAGGAACAGGGCCGTCTCGTCGAGGAGCCGCTCCGGGCTCTTCACGTCCTTGACGATGATCGTCTCGGCGTAGCGCCTCAGCTGCGTCTCCTCCGCCTGCGACAGGTCCTTCCCCGTGTAGATGATGATGGGGATGTCCTGGATCGACTCGGTCCCCTTCACCTGCTCCAGGAGCTTGAAGCCGTCGGTCTCCTGGAGCCCCAGGTCGAGGACCATGCAGTCGTAGTGCTTCTCCGAGAGCTCGCGGAGCGCCTCCTCGGCGCTCCCGACCGCCGTGATCTCGACGTCCTCGTCGCCGACCAGCTCGATGATGCTCTGCCGCTGGCGCTCGTCGTCCTCCACCACCAGGAGGCGCTTGACGCCGTCGGAGAGGAAGTCGGAGATCCGCTCGAAGGCCCCGTCGAGCGCCTCCTTGCTCACCGGCTTCTCCAGGTAGCTGAGCGCGCCCTGGCGCAGCCCCCGCTGGCGCTTCCCCACGCCCGAGACGATGTGCACGGGGATGTGCCGCGTCTCGGGGGCGTGCTTCAGCCGGTCGAGGACCGTCCACCCGTCGATCCCCGGGAGGTCGATGTCGAGGGTGACGGCGTCGGGGTTGTAGTCGCGCACCAGCTCCAGCCCCGTCTCGCCGTCGAGCGCCACGATCCCCTTGAACCCCTTCTCCCGCGCCATGTCGAGGAGGATGCGCGCGAAGGGCGGGTCGTTCTCGATCACCAGCACCACCCGGTCGCCCGGCTCGATGGTGCCGCGGTCGTCGTGGATCCCCACCGCGTTGGGGTCGCGCGGCTGCCGGCGCCGCTCGGGGCGGCGGCGGGCCTCGTCCTCGCTCGCCTCCGGGTCGCCGCGGACCCGCC
>DATACF010000258.1:0-2763 GCA_036259235.1 Longimicrobium sp.
AGCGCGGCGGCCGCCGGGTCGGCCGGGGCGGCGGGAGCGGCGGCGGGCCCCGGGCGGAAGGTGTCGAGGATCCCCCGCACCGCGGCGGGGAGCGGGAGCGAATCGGCCAGGCTCCACAGCGAGGCCGCCGGGGACGCCGCCGCCCGTGGACCGTCCACCGGCGGCACGTCGACGTCGATGAAGAACGCGCGCGCGGCGTTCAACACCAGCGCGCCGTACGAGTTGCGCGTGACCGCCGCGTCGGGCTCGTCTCCCCCCGCGTCGGCGGGGACCTCGAGGACCACCTCCTCCCGCAGCGGGCGGTCGCCGTACGCGTACCGCTCGGGGAACCCCTCCCCCCGCCGGATGCGCCCCGCCATGCGCTCCACGGCCTCGTTCGCGAGGGCCCGCGCCTCCTCGGCGCTGCTCCGCGAGCCGCGCCAGACGCGGAGCTGGATGGTCTTTCCGTCCGGCGTGACCGCCCGCGAGTCGGCGCGGGACCAGAAGCGGGGAATCAGCATGGGGCGCTCCGTCGCGAGGGGGGGGACGTGGAAGTGCGCGTCGGGGTCGGGGCGGATCGCCGGGCGGAAAACGTCCGTGCCGGCGGCGGACCCCGTACGATCTTACGGGACGCGGCCCCGTTCCGCACCCCGGGTGCCCCGGTGGGAGCCCCGGCCGCTCCCGGAGCCGCCGCGACGGGGCGCGCCTCAGACGATGACCCGGACGCGCTCGGGGTCGGGCTCGGCTTCCTCGGCGCGGATCAGCCGGGCCGGGTAGATGACCTCGAGGAGCGGCGAGGTCATGAAGGTCGTCACCAGCGCCATGATCACCATCATGGCGAAGAGCGCGGGCGAGATGACGCCGATGTCGAGCCCGATGTTGAGGATGACGAGCTCCATCAGCCCCCGCGTGTTCATCAGCACCCCCAGCGCCCCCGCCTCGCGCCACGTCATCCCCGTCGCCCGCGCCGAGAGCGTCGACCCGCCGAACTTCCCCGCCACCGCCACGGCCACGATCAGCGCGCAGAACGCCCACATCTCGGCGCCCTGCACCAGCCCGATCCGCGTCCTCAACCCCGTGAAGGCGAAGAACAGGGGCAGCAGCAGGACGACGGTGGCGTCCTCCAGCTTCCCGGTGACCGCGTGGACGAAGCGCTCGCCCTTGGGCATGACGGCCCCGGCCAGGAAGGCGCCGAAGAGCGCGTGGATCCCCAGCCACTCGGTGGTCCACGCCGACGCCAGCGTGATCAGGAAGACGACCGCGAGGACGTCCTGGGTCACCACCCCGCCCCGCCGCTCGAACGCCGTCTCCAGCCGCGCCACGCCCCGCCGCACGACGAAGATCATCATCAGGATGAAGGCGGCCGACCCGGCGAAGGTGGCCCAGAGCGGGAGCCCCTCGCCCGCCGAGCGGACGATGACGACGACGCCGGCCAGGATGCACCAGGCGGTGACGTCGTCGACGGCCGCGCACGCCAGCGTCAGCGTCCCCACGCGGGTGCGCAGGAGGTCGCGCTCGGTGAGGATGCGCGCCAGGACGGGGAAGGCGGTGACGCTCATGGCCGCGCCCATGAAGAGCGCGAAGCCGGTGAACGTCACGCTGTCGTCGGAGAGCCGCGGGTAGAGGTAGAGCGCCAGCGCGGCCCCCAGGCAGAAGGGGAGGACGATGCTGACGTGGCTGGTCACCAGCGCGGCGTGCCCCCGGCCGCGGAGGAGCCGCGGGTTGAGCTCGAGGCCCACCAGGAACATGAAGACGAGGAGCCCCACCTGGCTCAGCGCGTTCAGGAACCCCAGGCTCAGCGGGGGGAAGAGCGCCGCCGAGAGGCCCGGCGCCACCCACCCGAGGAGCGACGGCCCCAGGAGGATCCCGGCCACCATCTCGCCCATCACCTGCGGCTGGTGGATGCGCCGGAAGAGGAGCCCGAGGATCCGCGCGGCGCCGACGACGACGCCGATCTGCACCAGGAGGAGGAGGAGGTTCGGCATCAGTGCCCCTCGCCGCGCTTCGCCGGAGGGCGGCGGATCGCCTCGAACGCCTTCGGCGCGCACGAGGGCGGGAGGGCGAGCGTCCCCGACATCCGCCCGGCGGCGGGGTCGACGCGCGCTTCGAGCACCGCCTCGCACGGCCCGGCGCCTTCGGCGGAGCTCGCGAAGACCCGGTCCGCGCCGACGCGGCCGTCCAGCCTGGCGCCCCCCGCGGCGACGGAGAGGTGGACGCCGGACTGGGAGAGGTGGAGCGAGTCCGGGAGGGCGGCCCGCGGCGCGGCGGCCACCGCCCACGCGCCGCCGACGGCCGGGGGCGCCTGGAGGCGGTTCCCCAGGTGGAGGATGCCGAAGAGCCCCGCGAGCGGGAGGCCCACCAGGACGAGGTAGAGGAGGAACGACTTCATCGCGAAGATCGGCAACCCTTTCGTCCGGCCGACCGCGCCCTCGGCGGCGGCGCGGCACGGGAGACGGAGCAACAAAAAATCCGCCTCGCGTCGCGGAGGCGGAAGGGGCCGCGCGCCTGCGGGACGCGCGCGGGGGGTCGGGGCGGGAAGATAGCCGCGGGAAGGGCCGGCCGCAAACGAAGCGCGGAGGAGGCGGCGGGGGCGGGGTGTTCCCCGTGATTCCGTGTGAGGGGAAGGCTCCGTGCAGGCCCTCACCCGGCTCGCTTTGGGCTCGCCACCCTCTCCCGTTCCGGGACGTTTGGCCCGGCGCGAGGGGCGGGTGGAAGTGGGGGAGAGATCGTAAGTCGCGGATCGGGTTGAAGCTCTCCCCTCCCCCCGCACGCCCACCGCGTGCG
>DATACF010000259.1:0-5628 GCA_036259235.1 Longimicrobium sp.
CGCGCGCCGGGCCCCCTCTCCGTGTCCTCCGTGTCCCCTGTGAGACCCGCCGTTGCGGATCTCCGATCAGCTCCCGCAGACGTGGGTCGAGCGGTAGAGCTTCCAGTCGGTGGCGTCCTGGGGGTTGTAGCAGACCTTGTAGCTGGACGACGGGTCGTACCAGGTGATCTGCTCCATGGTGTGCGTGTGCGGCTGGTTGGCCGCGTCGACGAAGGAGAAGGTGAGGGTGTGCCCCGTCACGTGCTCCTCCTCGCCGGAATCCCACCACTCGGTGGGGGTGGCCGCGAAGCCGACGGCGGCGGCCTCGGCGGAGAGCCGCTTGCTCCGCTTGGCCTCGTTCCAGAAGGTGAGGCCGATGAGCCCGGCGGTGATCACCACGACGAGTCCGACGATCCCCAGGTTCTTCATCGCGTTCTTCTCCTCCTCCGTTTCGAGGTCAGTCGCTGGACGTGGTCATGAAGGTGACGGCGGCGCGCACCGCCTTCACCGTGGCCCGGTACAGCTCCGCGCGGCCGCTCTCGGCCGTGCGCAGGAGGTCGCGGACGGCGTCGACGTCTTCGCGCGCGGCGGCGGCGCGGGTCGTTTCCGGCAGGGTGAACGTCGCGGTGGTGAAGATCTTGAGCGTCTTCTTCTCCTCCACGTCCAGCAGCCCCCGCCCGGCGAGCCCGGCCTTGACCATCGCCGCCAGCCGTTGCCAGGGGTTGTAGCTCTCCTCGCCGAGGACGCCCTGGAAGAGGTCCTGCACCGTGGGCGCGGCGGCCGCGCCTTCGGAGAGGGCGCGCTCCAGCGACCCCTCGGGCCAGGCGGCGGGGGCCGCGCCAGGGGCGGCGTGCACCTTCTCGGTCTTCAGGAGCCCGAAGAGCGCCTTCCCGGTCCGCGTCTCCAGCTTCAGCGTCCCCGCGCGGTCGGCGGCGAGGAGCGCGGCCAGGGCGGCGGCCTGGCCCACCTCCTCGGCGCTCACCTTCGCCCCGCTGGTGAGCACCTCCTCCTTCGCCGTCAGCATCCCGCCCTCCGCGGCGAAGCGGTCGCCGAAGAGGACCACGAGCTCGCTGGGGGTGAACGACGGGGGCGACGCGGCGGGGTGCGGCTGCGACATGGGCGGACTCGCGGGCGGAGGTGGAGCGCGGAATGGATGTGCCGCGTTCTATAATTCACCTGTTTGCGGCGGACTGCAACCCCGGCCGGTAGCAGCAAGAGAAAGAAGAAGCCTCACGCGAAGACGCGGAGAACGCGGAGAAACCTCCGCGTCCTCCGCGTCTTTCGCGTGAGGGTCTCCGTCCGGTCCGGTCGATGCGGCAGGGGCGGGATCAGCAGTATGCGGGGTGGTCCGTGCAGACGTTCAGATCGGACGGCGCGTAGCAGTCCTGCATCGGATCGCCCGTCCACCAGCACGGCGCCTCGTAGCTGGGCACGCACTCGCCCCATTGGCTCCGGCCGCAGGGCTCGCCGGGCGAGGTCCACCGGCCGTGCACCGTGCCGCGGGCGGCCGGCGTGACGGGGACGTCGAACGACTCGACCTCCAGCTGGTCGATCTCCAGGCGAAGCTTCTTCATAGGGCACCTGCCGGGTTCGGGGGACGGGGAAGCGGAGCTCCGGAAAGAGCGCGGGAGCTCCGGTCGAGAAGGATTCGAATGGATAGCGATTCTTTTCGGCCTTCGCAACGGGATTGCCCGCGCTCCTGCCCCCTGTCCGCCCCCTCCGCCGCGCGCAGGTGCGTCCCCCCGAATCGCGCCCGGCCCGGACGCGGCGACGCCCGCGGCCGGATTGGCCGCGGGCGTCGTCGTTTTCTCGCCGGTCCGGCGGGAGTCGCCCAGTCCTAGTGGTGCTGCGCCCCCGGCGTCGCGTCGACCAGCCGCCCCTCGACGCGGGGGCTGATGGCCTGGCCGCGGGAGTAGGCGGTCAGGAGGGCGTCGAACGCCGTCAGCCGGAGCTCGGGACCGGGGGGGAAGACGTTCGTGGCCCGCGCGCGGAAGGTGTAGCCGTCGCCGTCGCCGAAGAGGTAGTCGGGGACGGCCACGCGGTAGGCGCGCGCGGGGTCGAGGGGCGCGCACGCGTCGCCGCGGCAGACCTGGGCGTCGAGGACGCGCTGGCCCTCGGGGCGGCTCCGGTCGAAGCGGACCTTCAGCCCCGACACCTGGAGGAAGCGCCCCTCGCCCCGCCCGCCGGAGACGGAGTTCTCGAGCATGGCGCGGACGTCGCTCCCGGCCAGCGTCACCAGCGCCACGCGGGTGGGGAAGCCGAAGGAGCGCGCCAGGTGCTCGTAGCGGATGGGCCCCTCGGGGAGGACGTCGTCGATGCGGAGGGCGCCGCCGTTGAGGACCGCGATGTCGGCGGTGTCGGAGGGGAAGGCGGTCCGCATGAGGTCGGTGAGCCAGTTCCCCCAGGCGCTCTCGGCGTTGCGGACGACGTCCTCGCTGGCGTCCATCCGCACGGCGGTGCGCCCGATGGTGTCGTCGACGACGGGGAGGACGGCGCGGAGCGAGTCCATCCAGACGTCCGTCACCTGGCGCCGGTACGCGGAGTCGACGGCGACCGACTCGTTCAGCGCCACGGCTTCCGCGCGGGCGGCGGCGCGGCGCCCCTCGCGCCCCAGCGTCACCCGCCAGACGCGGCGGGCGTTGGAGTCGCCCTTGGTGATGAGCGCGGCGTCGCGCGTCATCTCCTCGCGGATGAGGAAGTGCTCGTGCCCCCCCGCGATCCACACCAGCTTGGGGTGGCGCCGCCGGAGCCGCGCGATCTCGCGGTCGGTCTCCAGCGCCAGGTGCGTGAGCCCCACGATGACGTCGGCCCGCCCCTCCAGCGCCCGGATCCGCTCCTCGGCGATGCGGACGAAGGCGCTGTCGTGGGTGGCGTAGCTCCGCGGCCGGTCGAGGAAGGTGAGCGAGAATACGCCGACCCGCACCCCGTTCGCCTCGAAGACGGTGTCGCGCTGGAGGCGCGCGTCGACGGCCGCGTCGCCGGTGTTGAGCGCCACGTTGGCCGCCAGCCAGGGGAAGCGCGAGCGGCGGATGGCGCCCGCCAGCATCCCCGGGCGCGACGAGTCGAACTCGTGGTTCCCGGGGACGACGACCAGCGGCGCGGCGGCGTGCACGAAGTTGAGGGCGTCGATCATCTGCCGCCCCTCGAAGTACTGGCTCTCCAGCGACGGCGCGATCATGTCGCCCGCGTGGAAGACCCGCACCGGGAGCCCCGTCTCCGCCTTCGTCCGCTCCACCACCGTGACGACGCGCCCCAGCCCCCCCGCCCTCCCCTCCTCCACCGCGTCGATGCGATAGACGTCGTTGAGCTGCACCACCGCCAGCGACGGCCGGAACGCCTGCGCCCGCGCCCCCTCCGGCGCCCCGAGCGCCGCGGCCGCCAGGAGCGGGAGCGCTCCGCGAACGAGCTTGCTTCTCACGGAAAGAACCCTTCGGGAAGAGAAAACGGATGCCGCCACGCCGGCCCAAGCTACGGCGCGCCGCCGACCGCGCACAAGTCGGAATCTCGCCCGGTCCGGTTGAAACCGGGGCTGGAACGGCAGAAGTCCGCCTTCGCGGACTCCCTCGGCCGGCATTCGTGCGCTGCGAACGGTCGTGTCGCATTCCGCCGCCGCGGCGCCCCCCTCCCCCCCCCCTCCCCCCCCACGCAGGGGGGGTGCGGGTGGAGGGGAGAACAGCGGGTGCGTCGATGCGCGAGGAAAGCCCGTCGCAACGAAAAGTCCCTCTCCCGTAGTTCGGGAGAGGGACAGGCGGCGAGCCTACGGCGCGCCGCCAGGGTGAGGGCCCGCGCCGCCAGGCGCCCCGCTGTTGTGGTGCTTTCCGCCTCGCGCCGGTCCGTCCCGCGCGCCGGAGCCAAACGCACTGGTGAACCCCGCCAGCAGGGTGCTCCGCGCGTGCACCGTCGCCCGCGCCACCCGCAGCGCCTCCCACTCGCGGAGGACCTGGTCGTCCCACGACGTCTCGTCGTAGGGGTGGAGGAAGAGGTGTGAGTGCCCCTCGATCATCCCCGGCATCAGCGTCGTCCCGGGGAGGTCGACCACCGTGGCGCCCCCGGCGGAGACGCTCGCCGCCGGGCCCGCGGCCTCGATCCGCTCGCCTCGCACCGCGCCACCCACCCCTCGTGCGGCTCCGCGCGCACGCCGTCGAACACCCGCGCGGGGCGGAGGAGGTACGCCCGCGGCTGCGCCGGTGCCGCCGTCTGCGCCAGGGCGGGCGCGGCGGCGAGAGTGAGCGCGAGGAGCGGGGCGAGGGAGCGGAAGCGGTGCGGGCCCATGCGGCAGCGCGGCGTTCGGGGAAAGGCACGTTCCTGGGAAACGGGCCGATGAAGGTAGGGGATCGACGCGGAGGCAACGACACGACGAAGGGGGCGCGCCTCGCCGGGCGCGCCCCCTGTTCTTGCCGATGTCCGACCGCCGTCCGGCGACCGTCCGCCGCTCAGGCCCGCGCGGGCGCGGCGCCCAGGCGGGCGATCTTCTCGCGCAGCTCGGGGGTCTGCATCACGATCCGGAACCAGGGCGTGTACCCCTCGGGGTCGGTCTCCATGCACGCCAGGATCTCGTCGAACCCCGCCCACGCCCATGCCTCCACCTCGTCCGCGTCGGGGCGCGGCTCGCCGCCGGAGCGCCCCACGAAGACGTGGTCGTACTCGTGCTCCACCAGCCCCGGGCCCACCTCGGCGCGGTAGACGAAGGTGAAGGCGGGGGCCAGCTCCACGTCGATCCCCATCTCCTCGCGGAGGCGGCGGCGCGCGGCCTCGGCCACCGGCTCGCCGGGGCGCGGGTGGGAGCAGCAGGTGTTCGTCCACCGCCCGCCCGAGTGGTACTTCCCCCCCGCGCGCCGGTGCAGGAGGAGCCGGCCCTCGTCGTCGAGCACGAACACCGACAGGGCCCGGTGCAGCCGCCCGTCCAGGTGGGCGCGCTGCTTCTCCTCGGTCCCGATCTCGGCGTCGTGCTCGTCCACCAGGATCACGCGCTCTTCCATGCGGGGCGTCGTCGGCTGTACGGGGTTTGTCTCGGGGAGCGGGTCTTCGGGATACTAAACCTCTGGCGGCGTCTTGTGCCAGGTGTCGGGGCGGGATCGTTGCGGACGAACGGCAACTTCAACTTCAACGGCGAGCTGCGGATCCGGGCGTGTCCCTCCGCTGCGCTCCGGGCCGGGCTGCGGGCCGCGTAGGCAACGATACGACTGTTGCCAACGCGGCGGAGCCCCTGGCGGACTCCATGCGGCCGCCGCTTCTTCGCTGATCGCGATCCCCTGCGCATTCCCCCCGCCAGGGTCTCCGCCCTCCGGGCCCGCATCCCTCACGCAACTTCGCTGAACGGCGGAA
The DNA here is from genome assembly GCA_036259235.1 of Longimicrobium sp. Lineage (GTDB taxonomy): Bacteria > Gemmatimonadota > Gemmatimonadetes > Longimicrobiales > Longimicrobiaceae > Longimicrobium. The sequence goes on from DATACF010000259.1 coordinate 5,305, forward strand.
CTTCGATCCCGTCTCGAAGGGCTTTCGTCCCATGCCTCGGCGTCCGCGCGCCCCCTCCCCCCGCACGCGGCGGGCGTGCGTGAGGAAGGGGAGAACATCATCCCGATCCGCGACTTACGAATCCTTCACCCACACCACGGCCCGCGTGCCGCACAGATGCAAACGTCCCTCTCCTGTAGTTCGGGAGAGGGACAGGCGGCGAGCCTCAGGCGAGCCGCCAGGGTGAGGGCCGCGCCGCCAGGCGCCGCGCTGTTCGGGTGCTCTCGATTGACCCTGCCATCCCCCGCGCGCCTCCCCCCGTCCCCCCACCATCCTCTTCTCCGA